>CAMGAL010000084.1 GCA_946007445.1 uncultured Mediterranea sp. | reverse complement strand
ACCATCGTGTAATAGAGTATCAGACAAGCCAGCAAGAAGTGGCGGTCATGCTGCTCCAGATAGTCGCTCAGTATCTTCATGTCCTCCGAGGTCATAGCCTTACGGCGCTTGTCGTGCTCCCTCAGCTTGGCGATGTCTTCCACGGGGTTCTGCTTCAGATAGCCGTTGGCCTTCATCCAGTTGCACATGCCGCCCAGCCAGTTCAGATAGTTGTTTCGGGTCTTGGGGCTAGTGTCACGGTCCAGGTAGATGTGCTCCAGAAAGTTCTCGAATACATGCCGGTCCAGCTGGTAGGCATATACAATAGGATCCGTCAGATTGGCGCACCAATCCTTCAGCTGACGCAACCGGCTGACGTAATTGTTGTGTGTCGATACCTTGATGACATCATCGGTCACCATTTTTCTCATCACCTTCTCGTAGCGGTCCAGCACGTCAGTCAGCAGGGTATATCCCTTGGCAGTCGTTTCCTGGATGAGTGGGTTCCAACCTGACTTCAGTTTTTTCGAGATTTCGTAGCAAAAACGCAGGGCCGCTTCATCGCGATCCTTCTTCTTCTTGATATGGCCGAACTTCTTTTTGAGGCGTTTCAGCCGAGGATATCCGTCCAGAACGGACTGCGGATCCAGCACATAGAAGTACACATACTTCTCTTTCGACTTCGAGGCATACACCGGTAAGCGGTATTTTACAACCTCTGCGTAATTGATTTTTTGATTTTTAGAAAACATTTTTTTTACATTGTTACGATTCTGAAACAATGCACTCAACCATTACATATCAAACATTTGTCTTCAGCTTGTCACGCTCGAAAACGGAAATAGGGCTTAACTTACTGAATATCAGTTCGTTAAACCCTACTTGGTCGGAATGAGGCGACTCGAACGCCCGACCCCTACGTCCCGAACGTAGTGCGCTACCAACTGCGCTACATTCCGATGTCTCTCACGGTGCTTCCGTAATTGACGCTGCAAAGATATAGATAAATCGACAAATATGCAATAGTTATTGGCTATCTTTTTTCAGCTTTGTGCCTCTGAGGTCTCCCCGTCGGGCTGCAAGAGGCTCAGAACTGCCTCATTGAGAGATTCTTGCGACGATGTCAGGTAGAACTTCTTGCTGAGTGGAGCTGGGTGTACATACTGCCTAGATAGAGCTCGCACTGGCGAGGGTCGGCCTCGTCTAGCGAGTCTGGCCAGCAGGTAGTAAGCATGGGCCTGGGTGCGACGGGTACCCAGTGCGCTTGAAGAGAGTGCCCAACATTGACATGACGTAGTGTTGGCCGGAGGTGTTCTCGCAAAGATGGGCCTGCTGCAGGGCCGGCCGACAGTAGCAGTCGATGGTCCGACCGTACTCCTTCTGCCGCTAAAAGTTGCGTCCCGCACGGTACATGCTGTCGCCAATGTCAGCCATAGGGAAATTTCGAGCAGGAGCATCCAATTCCAACCAGATAATCCATCTAGATGTTAGTGCGCCTCATAGAGCCGCACCTTACTGCCTATCTTGAAGCGAGCACGGACTTCGGTAGGGATGTAACGAAATTCGTGTTGGCGCAGTACCTCCAGGACATCCTCTTCGGGATGTTGATTCATGTAGAGCAGAATCTTCTGCACATTGCCCATAGGCAGCAGTTTGTTCCAAAGGTCCATGAACGAGCGCAGGGGCAGACTCACGTTGCTGTCACGCCGGCGCAGGCCTTTACGGCGCAAGTGATAGACGTCACCCTCCAGTGGATGCTCACGAGGTTGCAACACCACGGGCGATTCAGCTGCATGGAGGCGGTCGGCCCACTGCTGACGATTCTCTTTGGTGGGCTCTTCGCCGGCACTCTGACAACAGGCATCGAGCAGGGCGTTGCGTACCCGCAGCTGGCTCCAGTAGGTTGTTCCATCGACCTCGGCAGCCTTGATGGTGCAACAAAGGGCGAAGTCACTGCTGTCGGAAAGACAAATGTCAACGCCCCCCAATCCCTTGCGATGAATATAGAGCCGGCCATATCGGGCCGACTGCAGTTTCCAAATCTCGGCATCATTGTACTCATGATAGTGTCGTTTTAGGATGAATCAAATCGTTGTTTTTCTCCCACAAAGATAAAAAAATAATCCATATAGGCAATCGATCCACTAGCATACATACAGAAACAGAAAAGGCGCCAATTCTCAATGAATCAACGCCTTATAGATAGTTAAACTTTCCTAACCCTTCAATTTTCCGCGCGATGGACAGTGAGCTGCGGATAGGGGAAACCGATGCCTTCGCGATTGAAGGTGTCGTAAATGGCTCGATTGGTATCGAAATAGACATCCCAATAGTCGGCTGCTGCCACATGCGCCCGCAGCACGACATTGACACTGCTGGCATCGAGGGCATGGAGGGCGGCAAAGGGTGCCGGATCCTTGAGGATGCGGCTGTCACGTTCGGCCAGTTGCAGCAAGACTCGGCACACCTTCTCGATGTCTTCACCATACTCCACGCCAACAATCCACTCCAAACGGCGGGTGGCCTCGCGGCTGTAGTTGATGACGGTTCCGCTGCTCAGCGAGCCGTTGGGTACATAGATCTGACGGCGGTCGGCGGTCAGCAGGATGGTGTGGAATATCTGAATCTCCTGCACCACACCGGTGATGCCTTGGCTCTCGATGAGGTCGCCCACCCGATAGGGACGGAGCAACAACACGACCAGACCGCCGGCAAAGTTCTGCAGATTGCCCGACAGGGCCATACCCACAGCCACACCGGCTGAGGCCAGCAGGGCGGCAAACGAGGTGGTGTTGACACCCAACTTGTCCACCACGGCGACAATGAGGAGTATCGTCAGCAGGATGTTGACCAGGCTCTTGACGAAGCTCTGGATGCTGGCATCCATGTTGCGCTTCACCATGACCCTCGCCACCAGCCGGTTGAGGAACGAGATGATAAACCGTCCCACCGTAAAGATGAGGATGGCTCCTATCACATGACCACCTGCTGTGACACACCAGCTGAAGAACTGCTCCAGCATTTGCTGCAACTGTCCCCATTGGGGGGAAGTGCCATCGGTTGATAATATCAAATGTTGCATAGGCGGGACTTAAAGTTGGAGCAGATAGTTCTTGAAGTCAGCGAAGTGGCGGCTCATGGGGATGCTCTGCTTCTCACCCTGCATGAAGGCCTGCAGCTTGGCCGGTATCTCTACAGCCTCGCCCAAGATGCCCTCGACCGTATCCTTGAACTTGGCCGGATGAGCCGTCTCGAGGAAGAGGCCGGTCTCGTCGGCTTGCAGCCCTTCGGCCAGGGCACGGTAGCCACAGGCACCGTGAGGGTCGAGCAGGTAGCGATGGTCATGCCATACCTGACGGATGGTGTCGGCAATCTGCTCGTTGCTGTAGGTGGCGCCGCTGATATCGGCACAGATGGCCTCATGACTGCCTCCGTAGAGGTCGAGCACGCGCGCGAAGTTGCTGGGGTCGCCCACATCCATGGCATTGGCAATGGTAGCCACCGACGGACGCGGCGAATAGACACCCGTCTGCAGGTATTGGTAGAAGATGTCGTTGCGGTTGTTGGCAGCGATGAAGCGGTGGACAGGCAACCCCATCCGCTTGCCGAAGAGGCCGGCAGTGATGTTGCCGAAGTTGCCGCTGGGCACGCAAATCACCAACCGGTCGGTAGCGGCGTGTGTGCGCTTCCACTGCGCGTAGGCATAGAAGTAGTAGAAGGCTTGGGGCAAGAAGCGGGCCACGTTGATGGAGTTGGCACTGGTCAGGGAGAGATGGGCGTTCAACTCAGCATCCATGAAGGCCGACTTGACCAAAGCCTGGCAGTCGTCAAACGTGCCGTCCACCTCCAGAGCCGTGATGTTCCGCCCCAGCGTGGTGAACTGCTTCTCCTGAATCTCGCTCACCTTGCCTTTGGGAAAGAGCACATAGACATGGATGCCCTCTACGCCCAGGAATCCGTTGGCCACGGCACTGCCCGTATCGCCGCTGGTGGCTACGAGCACATTGACCTGCTTCTTCCCTTCCCGACGGATGAAGTAGCCCAGCAAGCGGGCCATGAAGCGGGCACCTACGTCCTTGAAGGCCAGTGTGGGACCATGAAAGAGCTCGAGTGAAGCGATGCGCTCACTGACCGGCACTAGGGGTACATCGAAACTCAAGGTGTCGTACACGATGTCTTTCAACGTGTCGGCGGGAATGTCTTCGCCAAAGAAAGCATCGGCTACCCGATAGGCTATCTCTTGGAACGAGAGTTCCTCGATGTGGTCATAAAACTCTTGCGGCAACGGCTTGATGCTGCGGGGCATGAAGAGGCCTTTGTCAGCCGCCAGTCCTTTGACGACGGCTTCTTCCAGAGTGGCCTCCGGGGCTTGTCTGTTGGTACTATAGTATATCATGATAATCTGTTTGGGGTTATGTGGATATGAGGTTCACTCTTCCATGAATGCGTGGATAAACTGGTCTTCCTTCAGCAGGCCGTAGCAACCCTCGGTAGCCGCTACCTCGTCGAAGGTCTGCACAGCGTCGGGCCGGATGCCGGGGTGCCAGATAAGGAAGGGCACAGGCTCGGCGGTATGGGTGCGGTGGCGGCAGGGCGTGGGGTGGTCGGGCAGAACGGCAATGGCTACCGGCTCGCTCCAATCCTTCACAGCCTCGTAGATGGGTCCTACGGCCCGGCTGTCCAGGTTCTCAATGGTCCGGCGCTTCAGTTCGAGGTTGCCCTCATGACCAGCCTCGTCGCTGGCTTCGATGTGGAGATAGACGAAATCCTGACGACGCAGGGCATCGAGTGCGGCAGCCACCTTGTTCTCATAGTTGGTGTCGTAGAGTCCCGTAGCACCCTCCACCTCCAGGCGGTCCAATCCGGCATAGTAGCCGATGCCCCGAATGAGGTCAACGGCCGAAATGACCGAACCGGAGTGTATCTGCGGAAACTTCTGGCTGAGCAGTTCCATCTGCGGGCGATAGCCGCCTCCCCAAGGCCAGATGCTGTTGGCAGGGTCTTTGCCCTCGCTGATGCGCTTCCGGTTGATGGGATGGCTCTGCAGGATGGCTTGCGAACGGAGAATGAGGTCGTTCAGCAGGTCGGCGGTCTCTTGAGGAGTCAACCCCTCGCTGCGCGGCTCGACACCGGGCATGGGCTTCACCAGCAGCGGGCGAAACGGCTGTCCGGGCACATCGTGAGGAGGCGTGCAGAGAATGCGCTTGTCGCCCCCCTTGATGACCAGCAGGTGGCGGTATTGCACACCGGTGTGGAAGCGGACACGGTCGTCGCCCAACTGCTCTTGCAGATACTTGACCAGCACATCGGCCTCCTCGGTGGTGATGTGTCCGGCCGAGTGGTTCTTGATGCAATCGTCCGCCACACAGATGATGTTGCAACGCAAGGCCAATTCGCCGGGCTGCAGGTCGATGCCGATGCTGGCAGCCTCCAGCGGTCCCCTACCCTCGTACACCAGCGGCAGGTTGTAGCCCAATACAGACATATTGGCCACCTCACTGCCGGGATGGAAGCCGGGAGCTACCGTGACGAGCCGTCCGTTGCGGCCCATACGGGCCAGCAGATCCATGTAGGGCGTGTGCGAAGCCTGCAGGAGCGTCTGGCCTCCCAACTCTTCGGCCGGCCAATCGGCCATGCCATCGCCCAGGATGATGATATGTTTCATGTTTCTTCTAGCTCTATCCTTGAAATCACACATTCGCAATACTCATGATGTCGGCAAAGACACCGGCTGCCGTCACGCCTGCGCCTGCGCCATATCCCTGAATCATCATGGGATATTCGCGGTAGCGCTCGGTGGTGAGCAGGATGATGTTGTTGCTGCCCTCCAATCCGTAGAAGGGATGGCCGGCACCTACCTCCTGCAGGCCGACAGAGGCCTTGCCGTTCTCCAGCTTGGCCACGAAGCGCCAGCGCTTGTGTTCAGCTTCCAGCACCTGACGACGGGCTTCGAAGTCGGCATCGAGCGTGGGCACCTTCTGCCAGAACTCATCGAGCGAGCCTTGGAAGAAGTCGTCGGGCACGAAGAGATGCTTCTCGACATCGGACTGCTCCAGCCGGTAGCCGGCCTCACGGGCCAGGATGACCAGCTTGCGGATGACGTCCTTGCCGCTGAGGTCTATGCGCGGGTCGGGCTCGGAGTAGCGCTCCTCCTGCGCCATACGGATGGTACGGCTGAAGGGGATGTCGGCACTGAGCTTGTTGAAGATGTAGTTCAGCGTGCCGCTCAGCACGGCCTCAATCTTCAAAATCTTGTCGCCACTATGTATCAGGTCGTTGATGGTGTTGATGATGGGCAGTCCGGCACCTACGTTGGTCTCGAAGAGATACTTCACACCACGCTGGCGGGCTATCTGCTTGAGCTCACGATAGTTGTCGTAGGCCGACGAAGCGGCAATCTTGTTGGCAGCCACCACCGACACGTTGTGCATCAGCAGGTCTTTATAGAGCGAGGCCACACCTTCGTTGGCCGTGCAGTCCACAAAGACGGCATTGAAGATGTTCATGCCGATAATCTCGTTCTTGAGCGTCTCCAGGGTGCTGGGAGAGCCCTGTTCGTGTAGCGTCTCGCGATAGTTGGACAGGTCGATGCCGGCGCGGGTGAAGAGTGCCTTCTTGGCATCGGCAATACCGACGACATTGAGCTGCAGGCCATTCTCCTGCATCAACTTCTGACGCTGGCTATGTATCTGCTCTATCAGGCTGCCACCCACGGTACCAATGCCGCAGATGAAGAGGTTGAGCACTTGGTATTCGGAGAGGAAGAAGGAGTCGTGAATGACGTTGAGCGACTTGCGCAGCGAGCTGGATTCGACCACAAACGAAATGTTCGTCTCGGAGGCACCCTGCGCACAGGCGATGACGTTGATACCGGCGCGTCCCAGTGTGCCGAACAGCTTGCCGGCGATACCGGGTGTGTGCTTCATGTTCTCACCCACGATGGCCACCGTGGCCAGATTCTTCTCGGCGCTGACGGGCGAAATCTCACCCATGCCAATCTCCTTTTCAAACTCTTCGTTCAGCACCTCACAAGCGAGGTCGGCATCGGCATTGCGCACACCGATGGAGGTAGAATTCTCGGACGACGCCTGCGACACCAGGAAGACACTGATGCCATTCTTGGCCAGCGCCTTGAAGATGCGGTAGTTCACACCGATGACGCCCACCATGCCCAGACCTTGTACGGTGATGAGGCTGGTGTCGTTGATGGAGGAGATGCCCTTGATGGGCTTGCTCAGAGGGTCGGACACCTCTTGCTTGATGATGGTTCCATTGCCCTGAGGATTGAAGGTATTCTTGATGATAATCGGAATGTGCTTGTGGCATACGGGATAGATGGTGGGCGGATAGACCACCTTGGCGCCAAAGTTGCACAGCTCGGTAGCTTCCACATAGCTCAGCTCGCTGATGGTGTAGGCCGAGGTGATGACTCGCGGATCGGCCGTCATGAAGCCATCAACATCGGTCCATATCTCCAAAGAGTCGGCATCGAGTGCAGCCGCCAGGATGGCAGCCGTATAGTCCGATCCGCCCCGTCCCAGGTTGGTCACCTCGCCGGTATGCTTGTCGGTAGAGATGAAGCCGGGCACCAGCACGCGGTCGGGCATCTGCCGGAACGCCTCACGCACCAGGTTGTTGGTCAATTGGGTGTCAAGCACAGGTTTGTCGTGCTTCTTTTCGGTCTTGATAAACTCGCGCGAATCCATCCAGTGAGCGCCTGTCAGCGTGGCTGCAATGATGGACGAGAGGCGTTCGCCGTAGCTTACTATGGTGTTGGCTGTTTTGGTCGACAGGTCCTTGATGAGATAGATGCCCTGCAGGATGTCCCGCAGTTCACCCAGCAGAGCGTCTACACGCCCCGTCAGGGAGCTACGCACCTCCTCGTCGGCTATCACCTCGTCTATCATCGCATGGTGGCGGCTGACAATCTCCCGGAAGCTATCCTCGTAGGCCGTGTCGCCTTGGGCTGCGGCTTGCGAGGTGGCAATCAGCTTGTCGGTAATGCCACCTAGGGCGGAGACTACGACAATGACCGGTTCGGTGGCCGATTCAACAATGTTCTTGACATTCAAAATACTTTTGGCAGAACCTACGGATGTCCCGCCGAATTTCATGACTTTCATGCGTTGTATGCTGTAAAAATTGAAGATACGTTATAAAAAATTTGGCGCAAAAGTACGAATAAATATGCTCAATCTATCACGTTTTGCCACATTTTTACGATAAAAGCATACCGATTCCACCCAACCGACTACTTAATCTTCTCACGAATCTTGGCCAAGTAGCACTTCATGCCTTCGGCATCCTTGCGGGTAATGATGTCGAGCAACTCGTTCAACTCGGTGCGGATGCCCTCCACCTGAGCCGGCGTGCGGGGATTGAACAAGATCTCCTGCAAGAGATAGT
>CAMGAL010000083.1 GCA_946007445.1 uncultured Mediterranea sp. | reverse complement strand
CACCATCGGCCGTAGGACCTACCGACGAGAATCCGGCCAGCACTCCCTCCTTGCTGACCGCACCGACGGTCAAGACCCAATCGGCATCAGCTGGAGGCGTAATCTTCTTCCAACTGCCTGACCCTGAATTGCCTGCGCTGCATACCAAGACCATTCCCTTGTCGGCAATGCGCGACGCCTGACGCGACATCAAGGCATAGTGGCCATCCAGGTGGCGGAGCTGGTAGTTCTGTGTGGGGTCGTCGAAGCTGTAGTAGCCCAGCGAGGTATTGAGCACATCCACACCGACACTGTCGGCATACTCCACCGCCTCACACCAATAGTCCTGCTCCACCAGGTGCTCGCTCTGCTCGTCCTCGCTACGGAACAACCAGAAGGAGGCTTCGGGAGCGGTGCCCACCATCACGCCGGGGCGATGGGCTCCGATGCACGACAAGACCGACAAGCCATGCGCACTCTCCCGATAGAGGTCGGAGTGAGGATGAACAAAGTCGTGCATCCCCAAGATGCGGAGGTTGTCGAGCACGGCAATGCTATCCAGATTCTGAAAGCCGGCATCAATGACGGCCACCGTCATGCCTTGGCCGCGGAAGCCGGCCTCATGCAACTTGTGGCCCTGGCTCAGAGCGATTTGTTTGTATGCAGGTCCATAGTGGGAGTCGTTGTAGCGCTTGGGCTCGTTGCGCAAATGCTCCCGATAGACGGTCACATCCATCTGCTTGGTGGCCATCCAGACCCGCTCGATGCGCTCCACAAAGGGCAGGGCAGCGATTCGTGTCACCCACAGGGTATCGTTGCACGCCACGGTGACGAAGTTCTCCCACTTGCCCTTGGCCACCACCGTCAAGCCCTCCCGACCAATGGCTTCCACATACCTGGCGCAGACGGGCAAATCCGTGGAATCGATGGCAATACCCTGCCTGCGCCGCCGCTCGAGGGCCTTGGGCGAAAGGTATTGTTCGGGATGTTCCAATGTATAGGTCGTGGCCTGTTTATCCTTGAAACTGATGCGGTATTTCAGTGTGTCTTGTTCGTCGGCAAGCGCCTTCACGCTCCCCAGCAGGGCACAAGCCACAAGTGCTATCATCCATTTATTCATCTGATCGTCTATTTATAAATTCTCCAATGCCTCGCTGCGAGGCGATAAAAGCTCCTCCCACCAGACGCCGACCAATGTAGAACACCGCCGACTGTCCGGGTGCTATGGCCGAAGCCTGCTGCAAGAAGCGCACCAGCAGACGGCCATCGTCCAACCTACGCACGATGTGGCAAGGTATCGGAGCACTGCGATAGCGAATGCGCACCGTCAGTGCCTCGGCTTCCATCACCTCCGATTCGTCCAGCAGCACATCTTGCTCCAGCAGCATATAATCCGCCAGTAGCTGCTCGGCATCACCTAAGATGACGGTATTCTTCTCAGGATTGATTTTCAAGACATAAGCCGGCTTGCCCAAGGCTATCTCCAGCCCCTTGCGCTGCCCTACCGTATAGTAGGGAAAGCCTTTGTGTTCGCCCAGCTTCACGCCGGACGAATTGACAAACCAACCCGGGCCCACCTCCTGATCTATCTGCGGAGCCTGCTCGCGCAGGAAGGTGCGATAATCCCCCTGAATGAAGCATACCTCCATGCTCTCTCCCTCCTGCGCCTTCACGGCATAGCCCTCGGCACGCAGATACTCGCGCACCTGCTGCTTGGTGTAGCCTCCCAACGGGAAAAGGCAACGTGCCAGCACCGCTTGCGGCAAGCGCCAGAGGAAATAGGACTGATCCTTGCGGTCGTCGTCGCCCGTCACGATGTAATGACGACCCTCGCGCTGCTCGATGCGGACATAGTGGCCGGTAGCGATGTGGTCGCACTGCAAGCGGTCGGCCCACTCCACCAAGAGGCGGAACTTGAAGAGCGGATTGCACATCACACAGGGATTGGGCGTACGTCCGCGCCGATACTCGTCAATGAACTGCTGCACCACCACTTGGCGAAACTCCGTGCGCACATCGGCCAGGTGGTGTTCAATCCCCATCTCGGCAGCCAGTCGGGCCGCTTCGAGCGGCGCGTCCCCCCACACCCACATCGTGAAGCCTACCACCTCGTAGCCTTCCCGACGCAGCATCAGGCAGGTGGCCGTACTGTCAATGCCCCCGCTCATGCCCACCAGCACGCGCTGCTTCCTTTCGTCCATGCCCTTACTCATGTCCTTTCAAGATGGGCAATGTCACTTTGTACTTCACCGCCAGGATACGCACGACGAATACGGTCATGCCCGACACAATCTGGCAACCGTAGGACTCCATACCCGTGATGTCGCAGAACCAATAGACCGCACCACCTACGACACAAGCCATAGCATAAATCTCCTTGCGGAAGATGAGCGGAATCTCATTGATGAACACATCGCGGATGACACCGCCTGCCGCTCCGGTGAAACTGCCCATGATGATGGCCACCCAGAAGGGATAGCCCAGGGAAAGGCTCTTGCCCACGCCGACCACCGTAAACAGGGCCAGGCCGATGCTGTCGAAGATGAAGAAGGTGTTGTTCAGGTGAATCAAGTATTTGCCAAACAGGATGACCCAACCCAGTGCCAAACCGGTACAGATGAGGTAGATGGGGTCGGTCATCCAGCCGGGCGTGACATCGAGCAGCAAGTCGCGGATGGTGCCGCCTCCGATGGCGGTGACAAAGCCTACCACATAGGCCCCAAACCAATCGAAACGCTTGGCTGATGCCAGTCGGATTCCACTGATGGCGAAGGCGAAAGTGCCTATAAAATCGAGTATTTGCACAAATGTTGGCATAGAATAATGTTTTTTATCGGCAAAGTAACAAAATAATTCCGTAGGAAAGCGTATTTTTGTGACATGTTTTTCAGAATTTGAAAGAATGAAAGTAACAATTGTCTCGGGCGCACGCCCCAACTTCATGAAAATTGCTCCGCTATGCAGGGCTATCGATGCTGCCCGTCAAGCAGGAAAAAACATATCCTACCGTATTGTCTATACCGGTCCTGAGGACGATGAGAGCCTGGATGCATCGCTCTTTTCCGACCTTGATATGCCTCGCCCGCACTCCTTCCTCGGCGTGAGGGGCGTGAGCTACTCGCAGGTGGCAGCCGACATCATGCTGGCTTTCGAGAAGGAGCTGGATGAGCATCCGGCCCAAGTGGTGCTGGTGGTGGACGACATGACAGCCTCTATGAGTTGCGCCATCGTGGCCAAGAAGCGGGGGCTGAAGGTGGCACACGTCATTGCCGGCACGCGCTCGTTTGACATGAACATGCCCCGCGAGGTGAACCGCACCATCGTGGACGCCATCTCCGACTACCTCTTCACCGCCGGCATGGTGGCCAACCGCAATCTCAACCAAGAGGGCATGATACCCGACTACATCCACTATGTGGGCAACATCCTCATCGACACCACCCGCTACAACCGCCACCGGCTCACCCAGCCGCTCTGGTTCTCGTCGCTGGGCCTGCGCAAGGGCAACTACCTGCTCTTCAGACTCCTCCGCCGCGGCCTGCTCGATCGACGGATGGTGATCCAGTCGCACGAGCAGACCATCATCAGGCGGCCCGAAGGGATGCCCATTGTCGCCCCCCTGCATCCCTATGTGCAGCAAGCCATCGAAGCGACCGAAATCACCGCCCCCAACCTCCACATGCTGCCACCGCAGAGCTATCTGCACTTCGGCTTCCTGGTCAATCAGGCCAAAGGCATCGTGACGGACTCGGGCAACATTGCCGAAGAAGCCACCTTCCTCGATGTGCCCTGCATCACCCTCAACACCTATGCCGAACATCCCGAGACCTGGCGCATCGGCACGAACGAACTGGTGGGCGAAAACTCGTTTGCCCTATCAGCTGCCCTCGAACGCCTCTTGCACGGCGAGTGGAAACATGCCACCCTACCCGACCGCTGGGACGGACGCACCGCCGAACGCATCGTGCAGGTACTCCTTCATCACTAAATCACTCTATGACATTCCTATACAACGAAACAGACTGCTAAATGAAAAGATACATTCTCACTACCCTCTGCTTACTCTGGGCACTCATCGGATTGCAGGCCCAAATCCGAGGTGTCATCACCGACTCCATCACCCGCGAACCCCTGATGTACATCACCGTACAGTATGAAGGGAAAGGCGTGGGCACCATCTCCAACGCCAACGGCGAGTACGAAGTGGAGACCCGCACCGGCTGGTACGAACTGACCTACTCGGCCGTGGGCTATCGCACCAAGCGGGTGAAGTTCAAGCCTGGCACCAAGGTCATCAACGTCCTGCTCGTGTCAGACGACATCATGCTCACCGAAGTGGTCGTCAAGCAGCAAAAAGAGAAATACTCACGCAAGAACAATCCCGCCGTGGAGTTCATGAAGAAGGTCATCGAGAACAAGAAAGGACTCCGACTCGAAGAGAACGACTACTACTCCTACCAGAAGTACGAGAAGATGAAGATGTCCATCAACGATGTCACGCCGGAGAAGCTGGAGAAGGGCATCTACAAGAAATTCTCGTTCTTCAAGGATCAGGTGGAACTCTCGCCCAAGACCAACAAGATGATTCTGCCCATCTCCATCAAGGAGACCGCCAGCCGTACCGTCTACCGCAAGAGTCCCAAAAGCCAGAAGACCATCATCGAAGGAATGAACTCTACCGGCATCGAAGAGTTTTTTAGTACGGGAGATATGTTGGGCACCATCCTGACAGATGTGTTTTCCGACATCAACATCTACGATGACGAAATCCGTCTGCTGCAACACCATTTCATCAGCCCCATCGGGCGCAATGCCATCTCCTTCTACAAGTTCTACCTGATGGACACCTTGATGGTGGACAAGCGTGAGTGTGTGCACCTCACCTTTGTGCCCCAAAACTCCCAGGACTTTGGCTTTACCGGCCACCTCTATGTGGTGAAAGACTCCACCTACGCCGTGAAGCGATGCACCATGAACCTGCCGAAAAAGACAGGTATCAACTTTGTGGAGAACATGGACATCGTGCAGCAATTCAAGCAGTTGCCCGACAGCAACTGGGTGTTGACAGACGATGACATGACCGTCGAACTCCACTTTGCCAAAGGCATCCAGGGCCTGGAGGTGGAACGCACCAGCAAATACAGCGACTATAAGTTCGAAGAGATAGAGAACCGCCTCTTCCGATTGAAAGGAAGCGTCATCAAGGAGGCCAACATGCTGGCCAAGAGCGATGAGTATTGGGCCAAAGTGCGCCAGGTGCCGCTCACCAAGAAAGAGAGTTCGATGGATGTCTTCATGAATCGCATCGAGCAGATACCGGGCTTCAAGTATGTCATTTTCGGAGCCAAGGCACTGATTGAGAACTTCGTGGAGTTGAGCGACCCCAAGAAGCCCAGCAAGGTGGACTTAGGTCCTATCAACACCATGATTACCAGCAACTACGTGAATGGTACCCGTTTCCGTCTGAGCGGAATGACCACCGGTAATTTCGACCCACACTGGAACTTCACCGGCTACGGAGCCTACGGTACGAAAGACAAGAAGTGGTTCTACTCCGGACAGGCTGCCTATTCGTTCAACAAGCGCGACTATGTGCTATGGGAGTTTCCCAAGCACTATCTCGGCGTCAAGTACACCTATGATGTCATGTCACCTATGGATAAATACCTGGAGACAGACAAGGATAATATGTTTGTCGGATGGAAATGGACCACAGTCGACCAGATGTCCTACATGCGCGATGCCTCCATCATCTATGAGCTGGAGACCAATGCGGGATTCTCCGTCAAAGCCATGGCCCGCCATCGCAACGACCAGCCTTGCGGCATCTTGCAATACTGGCGCAACGACGGCCCCACCCTCGGCGAGTGGACCGAAGGAAAAAACAGCTTCGTGCGCGACATCACCACCACCGAACTGACCGCCACCATCCGTTACGCTCCCGGCGAATGTTTTGTCAACACCAAGCAGCGTCGTGTGCCCGTGTCGTTCGACGCCCCCATCTTCTCCCTGTCGCACACCATCGGTTTGAAAGGCGTGCTGGGAGGCGAGTATAACTTCAACCTCACCGAAGCCAGCATCCGCAAGCGCTTCTGGATGGGTTCTTGGGGCAAACTGGATGTCACGGCCCGTGCCGGTGCGCAATGGAATACCGTTCCGTTCCCCTTGCTCAACCTGCCCATGGCCAACCTCTCCTACATCACCCAGCACAACGAGTCATTCTCCCTCATCAACAACATGGAGTTTCTTAACGATCGCTATGCCTCATTGGCCCTGACCTACGACATGAACGGCAAGCTGTTCAACCGCATCCCCTTGCTGAAGAAGATGAAGTGGCGCGAGACCTTCCGCGTGCGTGGTCTGTGGGGCACCCTGACCGACAAGAACAATCCCTACAAGAGCAACAACGCGGAGCTCTTCCTCTTCCCCACACGCAACGGACTGCCCACCAGCTATGTGATGGACAGCACACCCTACGTGGAGGCCAGTGTCGGTATCTACAACATCTTCAAGCTGCTGCACATTGAGTATGTGCGCCGACTGACCTACACGGACTTACCCAACACCAAGAAGGGTGGCATACGTTTTATGATTCTGATGATATTCTAAGGGAGGAAGAGCCATGCAACCTTTAGCCGAACGACTCCGTCCGCAGACATTGGACGACTACATAGGACAGAAGCACCTCGTGGGACCGGGAGCAGTCTTGCGCCAGATGATTGAAGCCGGACGCATCTCCTCCTTCATCCTCTGGGGACCTCCCGGAGTCGGAAAGACCACCCTGGCACAAATCATCGCCCACAAATTGGAGACCCCCTTTTATACACTCAGTGCGGTGACAAGTGGCGTCAAAGATGTGCGCGATGTCATCGAGCGTGCCAAGTCCAACCGCTTCTTCTCCTCCAACAGCCCCATCCTGTTCATTGACGAAATACACCGCTTCAGCAAGTCGCAGCAAGACTCACTTTTGGGAGCAGTGGAGCAAGGCACCGTCACCTTGATAGGTGCCACGACAGAGAATCCCTCGTTCGAAGTGATACGCCCGCTCCTCTCCCGCTGCCAGCTCTATGTATTGAAGTCCTTGGAGAAAGACGACCTGCTGGAACTGCTGAAACGCGCCTTGTCCACCGATGCCTACCTGCGTGAACGCTCCATCGAACTGAAGGAGACCACCGCCATGCTACGCTATAGTGGTGGCGATGCCCGCAAGCTACTGAACATCCTCGAACTGGTCGTAGAGGCTGAGCCGGCCGACCGACCCATTGTCATCACCGATGCCCTAGTCAGCGAGCGACTCCAGCAGAATCCGTTGGCGTACGACAAGGATGGGGAGATGCACTACGACATCATCTCCGCCTACATCAAGTCCATCCGTGGCAGCGACCCCGATGCAGCCATCTACTGGCTGGCCCGCATGGTGGAGGGCGGTGAAGACCCCGCGTTCATCGCACGCCGCTTGGTCATCTCAGCCTCCGAAGACATAGGCCTGGCCAATCCCAACGCCCTGCTGCTGGCCAACGCCTGCTTTGAGACCTTGATGAAAGTCGGCTGGCCCGAGGGACGCATACCGTTGGCAGAGACCACCATCTACCTAGCCACCAGTCCCAAAAGCAACTCAGCCTATAAAGCCATCAACGAAGCCTTGGAGTTGGTACGCCGTACGGGAAACCTGCCTGTACCGCTCCATCTGCGCAACGCCCCTACCAAGCTGATGAAACAGTTAGGATATGGCGAAGAGTATAAATATGCCCACGACTATGCCGGACATTTCGTCCGTCAACAATACCTGCCCGACGAGCTGCAGAACCAGCGCATCTGGCACCCCCAAGAGAACAGTGCCGAGCAAAAGCACAAGGAACGAATGGAAGCCCTCTGGGGGAAGCGGTTCGAATAAACAAGCCGAAGCCGAAGTATCACAATCCAATGATTGGAATACTCCGGCTTCGTTATATGTATGGTATGTGTAGAGAGATCAGAGCGGCTTACTTCTTCTCGCAGCAGCTCTTTTCACCTTCCTTTTCGCACTTCTTGTCGCAAGCCTTCTCTCCGTCCTTGCAGCACTTAGCAGAGTCAGCCGGGCAAGCAGCGCAAGAATCAGCAGCCTGACAAGCCTCACCACCACAGCAAGCCTTCTCCACAGCTACCGTGTCAGTAGCTTCAGCAGCACCTGCGGCCTTTTTGTTACCACACGCACTCATAGCGAATGCACAAGCCACTACGAAAGCGGCCATCATTACTTTTGTTTTCATTTTCAAATAGCTTTTAAATAGTTAATAATTTGACGTGCAAAGATACGCATTATCTTGGTGACAGCCACCAATTTCAGCATTTTTATGCTTTTGGGCATAAAAAAAAGCCTCCGTATCTGTTGAAAGACACGGAGGCATCAGAAAAAAACGGCGGCTACCTACTCTCCCACTGTTGCGCAGTACCATCGGCGTGGCCG
>CAMGAL010000082.1 GCA_946007445.1 uncultured Mediterranea sp. | reverse complement strand
CCGTCAATTTATAGCGAGGAAGTATTAAAAATCGGTCAAGGGGAGATATTTCGGCAGTTTCTCGTTTTTAGGGGCAATTTCCCAGCTTTGTTCTTTGAAAATTCGCCTTTTTATCGCTATTTTTGTCCGTTGGAATCCATTTATTCGATACATTCATGAGAGCACGTTTCCTTCTATTTATACTCCTCTGCCTGCCGGGATGGGTGGCGCAGGCACAGACCCACTACGTGTTTGAGCGTTTTAACGTGACCGACGGCATGAGCAGCAACTATGTCAATGCCTTGGCACAAGACCGTACCGGCAACATTTGGGCCGCCACCGAAGGAGGACTGAGCCGCTTTGACGGTCGCCGCATGACGGCCTATACCACCTCCAACTCCCGCTTGCCGGCCAATGAGGTGGGCGCCATCCTGGCCGACACCCTGCGCAACTTGATTTGGGTGGCTACCCGGGGCAACGGATTCTGCCTGATGGACTGCACCCAGCTCTCGATTTCTCACTTCACCCAGGCTGAGGGCCTGCTGGACGATAACGTCCATCACTTTTCACCTGCCTCTGACGGAGGTGTCTGGATGGCCCACGACACGGGCATCGGATACCTCCATCCCGAAACCCGCCGGATGGTGTCCTTCACTTCAGCCAACCTGCAGGGACTGGAGGGTGCCATGATGTGCACACGCGAGGATGACAGCCGGCAACTCTATGCGGGCACTTCCCGCCATGGTCTCTATCTCATTGACCTGAAGCACCGCACCCTGCGCCACTTTCGTCATCGTCGCGGAGACCCGACCTCCCTGCCCGACGACTATGTGAGAACCCTCTTCATCGACCGCAGCGGTCGTGTCTGGGTGGGCACCGGCAACGGCTTGGCGCTCTTTCATCCCCAAAGCGGTACCTTCACCGCCTTCCTGACCGGCGAAAACCACGACAACCGTCTGCTGGGCAACCAAGTGAACGACATTGGCCAAAGCACCGACGGCACTCTGTGGGTCTGCACCCACCGGGGTGGGGTCAATACCCTGAATCTCAACGACTACTCTTTCCAAACCTCAGAAGAGATTTACTTCAACACCATCGGGGTGACCGGCGACAAACATGGCCTCTCCTCACCCAATGCCCGCTGCTTCCTGCAAGACCGCTTCGGCAACATCTGGATTGGCAACTACCGTGGGGGCATCGACGTCATCAGCTACGAGCGTCCACCCTTCCAGACCCTGGACTACCGCCGCCTGCGCGACGGCAACTACGTCTCCACCCAGGTGTGGGGACTGGCACGCGACAACCAGGGGCGCATCTGGCTGGGCGGCGAGAATGAGTTGGTCTCCTTCACCCAGTCGGGCGAGAGGCGCATCATTCCGTTCAATGGCATCGCCCAGTCTTTGACCCATGCCTCAGCCATTTACAAGGATAGCCGCGGACAGCTCTGGATAGGCCTCCATCAGGACGGTGTACTGCTCTGCCAACCCGACAACGGAAAGCTGACTCGCATCTCCTTGCCTGAGTCCGGGCTGGATATCGTCTGCTTCTGCGAGGATGCCCAGGGACGCATGTGGATAGGTACCCAGACCGGTATTTACACCTGGCACCGGGGAGAGGCTCGCTTTGAAGAGGAGTTCAACCACTCGCTGCGCAATCGGGCCGTGCATGGCATTGTCATCGACCAGCAGGGCAACTACTGGATAGGCACCTCCGAACACGGCCTCTTGAAATTCAATGCGCAGAAGAAGCTCATCTGCCGCATCGACAAGAGCAACGGCTTGGGACACAACACTGTCAACTCTTTATATATGGACCATCAGGGCGGACTGTGGATAGCCGGCCGTAGCGGACTGGGCTACATGGCCGACCCGGCCCAACCACGCATCGAACTCTATGGGGCCGAGTGCGGATTGAAGAACCTCAATGTCAGAGCCATTACCGCCGACCTGCGAGGACGCATCTGGATCAGTACCAACGCCGGCATTTCCCAATGGGATGCCCAGCGGCAGCAGTTCTACAACTACACCCACCAGCAGGGGGTACCGATGGGTGACTTCATGGACGGTTCGGTCTGTGCCGACGTGCGGGGCAGACTCATTTTCGGTTCGCAGAATGGCGCCTGCTACTTCAATCCCTCCGAAATCAGCCACTCGGAGATGGTCATCCCCGTCAGCATCACCGAGTTCAGGGTTTACAAGAACTCCTCCTCCGACCACAACGACTACGTCATACCCCACGAAGGACGAACCGTTTCGCTCGACTACCGGCAGAACACCTTCCGCATCACATTCAACGTGATGGACTACACCCTGGGCCGACAGGCCGAGTACGAGTATCAGATGCAGGGTCTGGGCCGCAACCGCTTCCTGCTGGACGAGGAGAACCAAGTCACCTTCCGCGACCTGGATCCCGGACACTATACCTTCAAGGTGCGTGCCAAGTTGCGCAACCAGGAGTGGAACGGCAGCTTCACCACCTTGCAGATTGTCATCCATCCGCCTCTCTGGCTCACCTGGTATGCCAAGCTCTTCTACTTCCTGCTGGTATGTGGACTCCTCTTGGGTACCCTTCTATTCTACAAGCGACGCATCGAACTGGAGAACCGGCTGGAGCTGGAGCACCAGCGACTGGAGAACAACAAGCAGCTGCACGACGAGCGTATGCGCTTCTTCACCAACATCACCCACGAGCTGCGCACTCCCTTGACGCTGATACTCGGTCCGCTGGAAGACCTCTTGGCCGACTCCACCCTCTCGCCCCGACATGCCAACAAAATCAGCATCATCCGCGACAGTGCCACCCGCCTGCTCAACCTCATCAACCAGATACTGGAGTTTCGCAAGACCGAGACCCAGAACCGGCAGCTGCTCATCAGCCACGGCAATCTGGGAGGACTGGCGCAGGAAATAGGATTCCGCTTCCAGGAACTCAACCCGAACGAGAAGGTGCAGGTTTGCATCCGCGTACCCGAGTCGGGTGCCGAACTCTATTTCGACCGCGAGGTGCTGACCATCATCATCAACAATCTCCTCTCCAATGCCCTGAAGTACACGCCCGAGGGGATGGTGACCCTGCAGGTGGACACCCTGACCAAGGGCACCCAGCGCTACACCCGTCTGCAGGTGAGTGATACGGGCTACGGCATTGCCCCCGAAGCCCTGCCCCACATCTTCCAGCGCTACTATCAGGAGGGTGGGGAGCACCAAGCCTCAGGGTCGGGCATCGGATTGGCGCTGGTCAAGTCGTTGGTTGACCTGCATGAGGGCATCATCACCGTGGAGAGCACGCCGGGTGAGGGTACGACTTTCACCCTGTTGCTGCTGCGGGACAATACCTACCCCAATGCCCGCCACGAAGAGGTGCCACTCCCGACCACTTTGCCTGAAAAAGAGATACCTGCCGAGCCGGAACACGATGGCAACAAACCGCTGCTGCTGGTGGTGGAGGACAACAAAGAGCTCTGTGCCTACCTGCGCAGTTCGTTTGAGGAGAACTATCAGGTGCTGGTGGCTGCTAACGGCCGGGAGGGCTGGCAGTTGGCCCAAGACCGCATACCTAACCTGATAGTGAGCGACATTATGATGCCCGTCATGGATGGCATTGCCCTCTGCCGGATGCTGAAGGGAGACATCCGCACCAGCCACATTCCCGTCATCCTGCTCACGGCCAAGGGCAGCATCCGCGACAAGGAGGAGGGCTACGAGGCCGGAGCCGACTCGTTCATCACCAAGCCCTTCAGTGCCCGCCTGCTGCAGCTCCGTATGGAGAACCTGCTGGCTAGCCGGCGCAAGTTGGCTAGTCTCATCACCGCCGTGGCAACGGAAGAGGATGCCCCGGTGGCCTCGGTGGAGGTGGCTTCCGACGACGACACCTCGCCGACGATGCACGAGGAGGGTCGCGAAGCACCCCGCCTCACCCAGTTGGACCAACTCTTCCTCGACAAGGTGAAAGCCATCATCCTCGACCACCTGAGCATGGAGAAGATGGATGTAGCCTTCATCGCCGACAAGATGTGCATGAGCCACTCCACGCTCTACCGCAAAATCAAGGGCTTGACCAATATGACTGTCAATGAGTTTGTCCGCAAGCTCAAGATGCAGGTCAGCCTGGACCTCTTGCGCCGGGGCGAACTCTCCATTGCCGAAATCTCCGACCGCACCGGCTTCAGCAGCGTCACCTATTTCCGCCAATGCTTCAAGGACGAGTTCGGCATGTCGCCGTCGGAGTATATGAAGCGCAAGCACCAAGAAGAGTCGTAGTGCCGATTTTGTGAAAAACAGGGCCTGATATAGTGCCGATTTTGTGAAAAATCACTATGTTTGCATGGCCGAAAATGTGAATGTTATGGATCAATTGCTTAAAAGAAAGGTAGATAGCGTACTTTTAGCAGAACTGAATAAATAGCAGCCCCAAGGCAATGGCCACCAGGGTAGCCACCAGCCCCGGCATCATGAACGAGTGGTTGAGCACATACTTGCCGATGCGGGTGGTGCCCGTGCGGTCGAAGTTGATGGCGGCCACGATGGTGGGGTAGTTGGGGATGAAGAAGTAACCATTGACCGCTGGAAACATAGCTATCAGCAGGTAGGGTGAGAGGCCCAAAGCAATGCCCAGCGGCATCAGGGCACGGACGGTGGCTGCTTGGCTGTAGAGCAAGATGGACATGACGAACAGCGCGATGCCGAAGAGCCAGGGCATCTGGCGTACCATGCCTTCGATGGAGGTGGTGAGCTGCTCCATGTTGCCGTTCAGGAAGGTGTCGCCCATCCAGGCAATGCCGAAGATAGCTATCACGGCTTGCATACCGGCTGTAAATACCGAGCCTTGCGTAGCCTGGATGCCATTGGTGCGCGTCACAATCAGGATGAGTGCCGCTGCCGTGAGCATCAGGATTTCGATGAGGGCCGACATGCCCAGTCGTACCGTCTCCCCATTCACCTGAAATGAGGGGCGCAACTCTTCCATCGAACCAAACAGGACAATGAAGAACGTGGCCAGGACGAATATCAGGACCGATGCCAAGGCACGACGCGGGTTCTGCACCTGACCGGTCTGTACCTTCTCTGGTCGAAAAGAGCCTTCGGCCAGACGCTTCCGGTATTCGGGGTCTTCCATCAGTTCCTTGCCCACACGCATGGAGCAGAGAGCACCGGCCAGCACGCCCAGCAGGGTGGCAGGCACCGTAATCCGGAGTATGTCCATCAGGGTGATGTCGAATCCAGCCAGCAGGCCCAGCAGGGCCACCGTGGCCGCTGAGATGGGGCTGGCAGTGATGGCTTGCTGCGAAGCGATGACCGCAATGCCCAGCGGACGCTCGGGGCGAATCTTGGTCTCGGTAGCCACTTCGGCAATGACGGGCAGCACGGAGTAGGCCACATGCCCTGTGCCGGCTACGAAGGTGAAGAGGTAGGTCACTATCGGGCTGAGCAGGGTGACGTGCGAGGGATGATTCCGCAGCAGCCTTTCGGCCAGTTTTACCAGATAGTCCAGTCCACCCGCAGCCTGCATACACGAGCCTGCGGAGATGACGGCAGCAATCATCAGCATCACATCGATAGGGGGAGCCGTAGGCTGAAGACCGAATCCGAAGGTCAGGATGCCTAAGCCTACACCACCCATCACGCCCAGACCGATGCCGCCCAGGCGTGCGCCAATCAGAATAGCCACCAATACAAATAGCAGTTGCAGAATCATTTGTTCTCTCTTTTAGTCCATACTTACACGGTTGTTCAGCCCTAAAGATACGCCTCTCCTCTCGTTGTGCGTGTGGGCCCTTGCACGACGCAAAGATACAAACATTTGCCTCATATTGCCAAACGAAGGTTCATCCGTTTGTGCGGGATTCTATGGAGATATAGAATTTGGCAAGTCGTCATTGGCGGCTCGCATTTTTTTCCGATATTTGTCCCAAGTGAAACACCATAGTAGTAACAACGTATGAAGATAGTGGTAGCATTTGACTCCTTCAAGGGGTGCCTCTCGGCCGAGGAGGCTTGTCGGGCGGCGAGCGAAGGCATACACGCCGTAGTGCCTGCAGCAAGGGTCGTGGAAGTGCCTCTGAGCGATGGAGGCGAAGGACTCGTGGCGTGCGTCAGACGGATGATTCCTGTGGTGGACGTCACGCTGACGGTGCACGGGCCGTTGATGGAGAGGGTGGCGTGTGGATATGTGCTGTCGTCGGACGGGAAGTGTGCCTACATGGAGATGGCCGCTGCGCGCGGCCGCCCCTGGGCGCCCGTGGCGCCCCGCCCCCCCACGCGTACGACTTCCTTGGGGGGGGGGGAGATGATAGCCGCTGCCATGAACCGGGGGTGCGAGCGCATCGTGATGGGGATAGGGGGCAGTGCCACCTGCGATGCCGGAGAGGGGATGCTGGAGGCCCTGCGGGCACATGGCTGCCTGCCTGCGAAGTGTTCGATGGTGGTGGCTTGCGACGTAATCAATCCGCTGTACGGCGAGCAAGGCGCAGCCTATGTGTTTGCTCCGCAAAAGGGGGCTACTCCTGAGCAGGTTCGCCTCCTCGACGAGCGACTCCGGGCTTTTGCCTCGGCTACCGAGCGGGCCGGTATCGCCACGTCCGACATCGCCAGCCCACCCGCAGCAGCCGCACCCCGACGATACGCCAAACCCCAGCAGGCCAACAAGCAGGCCGAGTTGCGGTCGGGGATAGACATCGTGCTGGACATTGCCCGCTTTAACCAACAGGTGGAGGAGGCGAAGCTGGTCCTGACAGGCGAAGGAAAGTCAGATGTACAGACGCTGATGGGCAAGGTGCCCTACGGCGTGCTGCAACGTTGCCGCAGGGCCGGTGTGGCGGTCTGGCTCTTGTCGGGAGCCATAGACGATGCGGACTCGCTGCTCGACGCCCGATATGACTGCGTACAGAGCATCAATGAGGGAGATGACCGCCCGCTCCGGCAGTTGCTCCGGCCGGAGGTGGCCAGAGAGAACTTGCGCCGGACGGTGGAGAGGCTCTGTGCCTCCATTAGGGATGTGGAGGCATGAGCGGCTCGGTATGATAAGGAGTGGTGCTGAAGTCGATGTGCTCTAATGCGATGGTGTGGAGCGACCAGTCGTGCATGGTGCGGTAGTAGAGGATGCGGTGAGTGACGTCGGATGCGACTGTCCACTGCGTGGCGCTGGGAATGGAGGGCACACTGTCGGTCGGAGCATACTGCATCCCAATGGGGATGTCGAACGCATTGAGCAGGTGAAAAGCCTGATGTACGGTAGAGGCGGCATCGGCCAAACGAGGAGCCGACGTCTGCATATACGCTGCCCGGACGAAGCGCGAGGGGGAGGTATAGTCGCCGGGGAGTCCCAGCAGACCGCTGCCTCCACCAAAGGGACGTCGCTCGATGGGACCGAGCGGGGTAGCCGCTGCCGTGCCGGTGTGTAGGTTGAGGTAGTTGGTCAGGTTGGTGAGGTGCCACTCGTAGCCGGGCGAGTTGGTCAGGACACCCAAGTGGCTATCGAAGAACTGCTGCCGGCCATCGACAATCTCCAGAATCAGTTGCCGGCCCGAGGCGTCGGTGAAGCGCCAATGGATGGTTGAACCGCGCATGTCGGCCTGGATGATGTGTAGGCGGGCCAGCGAGTGGCGCACCTCGTCGATGGTGGCGCACTGACCGAGCACGTAGCTGACCACCTGCAGGTCGGAGAGCGACTCGCTGCGTAGGGCAGGGTCGTAGGTTTCGTAGCTGCCGTACTGCGGAAAGTAGAAGAGACCGGCAGAAAGTCCCTGCTCGTTGAGCCCTTCGGCCACATACTCAGGGCGCTCCACGGCCAGGCCCACATAGCCGTAGCGGGCTTGGAAACGGAGGCCTCCTGTGCTGTCGGGGGTGGCCGATTGCTGCGTGTATCCGCGTGGTACCACCACGCGCAGACTGCCTAAATCGCCGCCGGCCCACTCGATGGTGCGTGCCACCACCGTGCTGCCGTCGAGGCTCCGTAAGGTAATGCCTGTACAGGCCAGTGCCTCTGAGCCCGATGTGGGCCACAGGGCCAGCATCAGCCCCATGGCCATGCTGCATAAATCTTCTCTCTTCATATCTTTGGGGTGTGTTAGGGGTTACTCATCTACATTAACGGCCGGAGGGACGGAAAAGTTCGGCAAGAAAGAGCCTGCAAAAGTTGCTCATCCCAAAAGAAAAGGGTACATTTGCCCAAAAACATAAAAATACGTACCAATAACACTTAACGCTAACGAATCATGAGCACTATTTCTGACCTGACTCCACGTTGCTTGTGGAGCAATTTCGAAGCCTTGACACAGATTCCCCGTCCGTCGGGACACATGGAGGCCGTCACGCAGTTCCTCTTGGACTTTGCCCAAAGACACGCCGTGCAGGCGGAGGTTGACGAGGTGGGCAACGTCATCATGCGCAAACCGGCCACGCCAGGCATGGAAAACCGCAAGGGTGTCATCCTGCAAGCCCACATGGACATGGTGCCGCAAAAGACCCCTGAAACCGTACACGACTTCGTGACCGACCCCATACAGACCTGGGTGGACGGTGACTGGCTGCGTGCCAAGGGTAC
>CAMGAL010000081.1 GCA_946007445.1 uncultured Mediterranea sp. | reverse complement strand
GTTGGGCCGATTTGAGCAATTCGGATTCCGCTCAGGAGGTCATTTGGCGGATAAGGTCCACAAATTCGCGGCCATACTTCTTCTTCTTGAACTCGCCGATACCGTTGATCTGACCAAAGGCTTCGAGGGTGGTGGGGCGCTGCTGTACGAGCAGATGGAGCACCTTGTCGGAGAAGACGATGTAGGGTGGCAGGCCATCCTGGTCGGCCAGCCGCTTGCGCAGCGACCGCAAGGCATCGTAGAGTTCCTCGGCTCCGGCCAGGGGCGAGGTGGCGAAGAGTGAGGCCTCGGCCGATTGGCCGCCAATGCCCTTTTTCTTTTTTCCTCGGGAGGATAGGGCATTTTCCTCCCGACGGATGACCACCAGCCATGCCTGGGCACGTCCGTAGAGCACATCGGCTCCGGCCGGCGTCACCTTGAGGTGATGGTTCTCGTTGTAAGCTATCTCAATGTAGCCATATTGGAGCATCTGGATGAGATAGTCCTGCCAGTCGCGAGCGGGCACATCGCGTCCCTGGCCGAAGGTCTTCAGCGAGTCATACCCCTTCTGCTTGACCTCGGGCGAGAAGTTGCCGCGCAGGATGTCCACCAGCACCTGCGAGCCTATCTGCTGGTCGGCCCGCACCAAGGCACTGAGGGCCTTCTGCACGATGATGGTGCCGTCGAACCGCTGCGGAGGGTTGCGACACACGTCGCAATTGCCACAATCCCGGTCGATGGCCTCGCCAAAGTAGCTCAACAGGATGCGCCTGCGGCAGATGCCGGCCTCGGCATACTGCTGCATCCGCTCCAGCTTCTCCTGGTTGATGTCCCGCTGTCCGCTCTCCTGGACGAATTGGGTGAGCTGAATGATGTCGGCCAGCGAGTAGAAGAGCATCGTATCGCTGGGCAGTCCGTCGCGGCCGGCACGCCCTATCTCCTGATAAAAATTCTCGATGCTCTTGGGCATGTTGTAGTGTATCACCCAGCGCACATTGCTCTTGTCGATGCCCATCCCGAAGGCTATGGTGGCACACACCACCTGCACGCGGTCGTTGATGAAATCCTCTTGGGCGGCATTGCGCCGCTCGGCCGAGAGTCCGGCATGATACACCGCACTGCGTATGCCGGCCTTATCGAGCATCAGCGACACACTCTCGCAGGTCTTGCGGCTCAGGCAATAGATGATGCCACACCCCTCATTGTGCCGGCGGATGAACTCTACGATGGTGCGGTCGCGCTCGGGCTTGCGGTAGCCTCGCTTCACATCAAGGCTCAGGTTGGGGCGGTCGAAGGAAGCGATGTGTACATACGGCTGGCGCAGATGGAGCTGACGCACAATGTCTTCACGCGTAATCTTATCGGCCGTAGCCGTCAGAGCCATGATGGGCACCTTGGGGAACTGCTCGCGCAATATGCCCAGCTGGGCATATTCGGGCCGGAAGTCGTGCCCCCATTGGGAGATGCAGTGGGCCTCGTCGATGGCAAAGAGCGATATCTCCATCTCGTGAAAGAGGTAGGCACTCTCCACCATCAGCCGCTCGGGTGAGATGTAGAGCAGCTTCAGCTTCCCCTCGATGCAGCGCCGGCGCAGCTGGGCATTGACGCTCTCCTCGTTGCCGCTGTTCAAGGCTCCGGCCGCAATGCCGTTGGCACAGAGCGACTCGACCTGGTCCTTCATCAATGAGATGAGAGGCGACACCACCACGGTCGTTCCCTCGCTCAGCAGGGCGGGCAGCTGATAGCAGATGGATTTGCCTCCACCTGTGGGCATCAGCACCAACGCATCATGCCCTTGGAGCACTTGACGGACGATTTCCTCTTGTCCGGGTCGGAAACTATCATAGCCGAAAAAAGTCTTTAATGTATGTAGCATAAAGGGCTTACTCTAATGTTGACGAGGCAAAGATAAGTTAAAAAAGGCATAAATGCACCATATTTACAGTTATTTTCTCCTTTTCGTGATTTATTCGGGAAAAAAAGAGGCCATTTCTTTTGGCATTATCAAAAAAAAGTTGGACTTTTGTATTGAAAAGAGTAATATGATATTCTCAACATACGAATCAATAACCCTAACCAAATTAGTCAATGAGTGAAATAGAAAACAAAGCTCAGGAACAGGAGCCCAAAAAACGCCCTTACAACCTGCGTGAGAAGAAAGAAAAGAATGCGGCTTACCGTTCGCTGATTCGTCCGGAACTGGCCGATGAACTGTACGACAAGATCCTGAACATCGTCGTAGTGCAGAAGAAATACAGAGACCCCAACTTCTCTGCCAAGGAGCTGGCTGCCCAATTGCAGACCAACACCCGCTACCTCTCGGCTGTGGTCAATTCCCGCTTCGGCATGAACTATTCCTGCCTGCTCAACGAGTATCGCGTCAGAGAGGCCATGCACCTGCTGACCGACAAGCGATATGCCACCAAGAATGTGGAAGAAATCAGTACGATGGTAGGCTTTGCCAACCGTCAGTCGTTCTATGCCGCTTTCTACAAGAATGTAGGCGACACCCCCAACGGCTATCGGAAAAAACATTTTGATAAAAAGAAATAATCCCCGTCAGAACGGATTGTGTACAAACAAGCTGCAAGCCGTGAGTGAAAACTATTTTCTTCTCATCGCTTGCGGCGTTTCTTTTTTTCTTGAGTCATTATACCTTATATATATAATATGAAACGACTGATTTTCGCAGCTGCCACTTGTGGAATACTCTCCGCTTGCAACCCTTCTCCCAAGACAGCAGCCGAAACCGATAAATTTGACTATACAGTGGAACAATTTGCTGACTTGCAAATCCTGCGCTATCGGGTGCCCGGATTTGAAGAGCTCTCGCTCCAGCAGAAAGAGCTCATATACTATCTGACGGAAGCCGCCCTGCAGGGACGCGACATCCTCTTCGACCAAAACGGTAAGTACAACCTGCGCATCCGCCGCGCCCTCGAAGCCGTCTATACCGGCTATCAAGGCGACCGCAACTCGGCCGACTTCCTCGCCCTGGAGGTCTATCTGAAGCGGGTATGGTTCTCCAACGGCATCCACCATCACTACGGCTGCGACAAGTTCGTGCCCGGCTTCTCGGCCGAATTCCTCAAGCAGGCCTTGCAGCAGGCCGATGCCAAGACGCTGCCTCTGGCCGAGGGCGAAACGCTGGAGCAGTTCTGCGAAGTGATTTTCCCCGTCATCTTCGACCCCACCGTCCTGCCCAAGCGCGTCAACCAAGCCGACGGCGAAGACCTGGTGCAGACCTCTGCCTGCAACTATTATGACGGCGTGACCCAGCAGGAGGCTGAAGCCTACTACAACGCCCTCAAGAACCCGAAGGACGAAACGCCGATTTCCTACGGATTGAACAGCCGACTGATCAAAAAAGACGGCAAGGTGCAAGAGCGCGTCTGGAAGGTCGGCGGACTCTATACACAAGCGTTGGAGAAAATCGTCTACTGGCTCGAGAAGGCAGAAGCCGTGGCCGAAACGCCGGAACAGAAAGCGGTCATTGCCAAGCTGATAGAGTTTTATGAGTCGGGCGACCTGAAGACGTTTGACGAATACGCCATCCTCTGGGTGAAAGACCTGGCTTCGCGCATCGACTTCGTCAATGGCTTCACCGAGAGCTACGGCGACCCGCTGGGCATGAAGGCCAGCTGGGAGTCGCTCGTCAACTTCAAGGACCTGGAGGCCACCCACCGCACAGAGCTCATCAGCCACAATGCCCAGTGGTTTGAGGATCACTCGCCCGTAAGCAGTGAATTCAAGAAGAGCGAGGTGAAGGGAGTATCGGCCAAGGTCATCACGGCAGCCATTCTGGCCGGCGACCTCTATCCCGCCACGGCCATCGGCATCAACCTGCCCAATGCCAACTGGATCCGTAGCGCATACGGCTCCAAGTCTGTGACCATCGGCAACATCACCGATGCCTACAACAAAGCCGCGCATGGCAACGGCTTCAGCGAAGAGTTCGTCATCAACGACACCGAGCTGAAGCGCATCGAGCAATACGGCGACCTGACCGGCAACCTGCATACCGACCTGCACGAGTGTCTGGGGCATGGCTCCGGCAAGTTGCTCCCCGGCGTAGATCCCGATGCACTCAAAGCCTACGGTTCGACCATCGAGGAGGCCCGCGCCGACCTCTTCGGCCTCTACTATGTGGCCGACCCCAAGCTGGTCGAACTGGGCCTGACCCCCGACATGGAAGCCTACAAAGCCGAGTACTATACCTACCTGATGAACGGACTCGTGACCCAGCTGGTGCGCATCGAGCCGGGCAATCAGGTGGAAGAGGCCCACATGCGCAACCGCCAGCTCATCGCACGCTGGGTGTATGAACAGGGAAAGGCAGATCAAGTGGTGGAGCTGGTGCAACGCGAAGGCAAAACCTACGTGGTGGTGAACGACTATGCCAAGTTGCGGAACCTTTTTGGCTCCTTACTGGCCGAAATACAGCGTATCAAGTCAACGGGTGACTTTGAAGCCGCTCGCTCGCTGGTAGAACGCTATGCCGTGAAGGTGGATCCTACGCTCCATGCCGAGGTGCTGGCACGCTACAAGAAGCTCAACCTGGCCCCCTACAAAGGCTTTGTCAATCCACGCTACGAAGCGGTAACTGATGCCCATGGGATGATTACTGACGTGAAAGTAACCTACGACGAAGGATATGCAGAACAGATGTTGCGCTACAGTCGCGACTACAGCAACCTTCCCTTGGTGAATGAATAAATTCTTCTATCTATATTGAAACACAGTTCAACGATGAATGATATTTCGCCCGAACAACTCCATGAACAGCTCAAAGCCATCAAGACGCAACTGCGCCTTGCAATGAATGGCGCTGCCTCGCAGAGTATGCGTGACAAGGGGCTGTTCTACAAAATAAATTTCGGTGTGGAGCTACCCCGCCTCAAGCAGATTGCAGTCGCTTTCCCCAAAGAGCATCACTTGGCCCAAGCGCTCTGGAAAGAAGAGATTCGTGAATGCAAGATTCTGGCCACCATGCTACAACCCGTGGAGAGCTTCTTGCCCGAGATAGCCGATATCTGGGTGGAACGCATCCAGACGCAGGAGATGGCTGAAATAGCCAGCATGTACCTCTTTCAGCAACTGCCCTACGCACCCCAAAAGGCATTGCAATGGATGGCTTCGGAAGAGCCGATGACCCAAGCCTGCGGTCTGCTTACCGCTGCACGTCTGCTCATGAAGAAGGGCGACCTCAACGAACGTGCCGAGAACGAACTGCTCGACCAGGGAATGGCCGCCTTCCTTTCAGGTCCCTATGTAGTACGGAGTGCGGCTTCGGTTCTGCTCCGACGCTACATGCAGCACAGCGATGAGCACGCTTTCACCCTCTGCCGACGGGTGGAAGGCATGAAAAACTCCCCCAAAGAGGCCGAACACCTGCTTTATCAGCTCGTGGCAGACGAAGTTGGAGCTTTTTTTGTGAAATAAAAGTCGTTTCTTTCTTGCATTACACAAAAAACAATTAACTTTGTACGCTGTGAAATGCGAAATAGTGAGTTATGGATAGTCAAAACCTCAAGGAGACAGTGCGGCAGATCTTCACCGAATACCTGAATCTGCACGGGCATCGTAAGACGCCTGAGCGGTTTGCCATACTCGATACCATCTACTCCATAGATTCCCATTTCGACATGGAGACGCTCTACACACGCATGGCCGAGGAGGAAAAATTCCGTGTGAGTCGGGCTACGCTCTACAACACCATCCTGCTGCTGCTCGATGCCCATCTGGTAGTGAAGCATCAGTTTGGAAACTGCTCGCAGTATGAACGTTGCTATTGCAGCCGTACACACCATCACCAAATCTGCACTCAATGCGGCAAGGTGGAGGAGGTGCAAGATGACCTGCTCAGGGAGCAAATAGCGCAGACCAAGCTCAAGCGGTTCGTGCTTTCGCACTACTCCCTTTATCTCTATGGCCTCTGCAGCAAGTGCAGCCGAGCGAACAAACGAAAACTTAAAGATCAAATAAAGAAGAAAGAAAAATGAAAGTAGATGTTCTATTAGGATTACAATGGGGCGACGAAGGCAAAGGCAAAGTGGTCGATGTGCTCACCCCGAAGTACGATGTTGTAGCCCGTTTTCAGGGAGGTCCAAACGCTGGACATACCCTGGAGTTTGAGGGACAGAAGTATGTACTCCGTTCCATTCCATCGGGTATCTTTCAAGGGGATAAGGTGAATATCATCGGAAACGGTGTGGTGCTTGATCCCGCACTCTTCAAGGCAGAGGCTGAAGCGCTCGAGGCTTCTGGTCACCAACTGCAGGAGCGACTCCACATCTCCAAGAAGGCACATCTCATCATGCCGACGCATCGCGTACTCGATGCAGCTTACGAAGCAGCAAAGGGAGATGCTAAGGTGGGTACTACTGGGAAAGGTATTGGCCCGACATATACCGACAAGGTGAGCCGAACAGGACTACGTGTGGGGGATATCCTGCACGACTTTGAGAAGAAATATGCAGCAGCCAAGGCCCGTCATGAGCAGACGCTCAAGAGTTTGAACTACAGCTATGACCTGACCGAGGCTGAGAAGGCTTGGTTTGAAGGCATCGAATACCTCAAGAAGTTCCATCTGACCGACAGCGAGCACGAGGTGAACAACCTGCTTCGCGACGGTAAGAGCGTACTTTGCGAGGGTGCTCAGGGAACGATGCTGGATGTGGACTTTGGTTCCTATCCCTTCGTAACCTCATCGAACACGATCTGTGCCGGGGCTTGCACCGGACTGGGTGTGGCTCCCAATAAGATTGGTGATGTATATGGTATTTTCAAGGCCTATTGCACCCGCGTAGGAGCTGGTCCATTCCCCACGGAATTGTTTGACGAAACCGGTGACAAAATCTGCACCTTGGGTCATGAGTTTGGCTCGGTTACGGGGCGTAAGCGTCGTTGCGGATGGATAGACTTGGTGGCGCTCAAGTATGCCATCATGGTGGATGGTGTGACGAAGCTCATCATGATGAAAAGCGACGTGCTTGACTCGTTTGAGACCATCAAGGCCTGTGTGGCCTACCGTGTAAATGGCGAGGAGATTGATTACTTCCCCTTCGATATCAATGAGGGTGTAGAACCCGTCTATGTGGAACTCCCCGGATGGCAGACGGATATGACCTCGATGCAGAGTGAGGATGAATTCCCCGAAGAGTTCAATGCCTACCTCTCATTCCTGGAGGAGCAGTTAGGTGTGCCCATCAAGATTGTATCGGTGGGTCCCGACCGTGCGCAGACTATCGAGCGCTACGTGGATTAATTTGTAATGGATTTCTATATGCAGGCCGCACATTCCCCTAGCTCATCATCTCGAGTCAAAGGGGAGGGTGCGGCCTCATTGCATACTACGGCTTACCGCATCGGCCCCCATCGGGTGATGCTGCATGATGCCTCTTGCTATCGATTAGCAGAACTGCTGGCGCCTGCGTTTGCTCCTTTTGAAGAAGAGGGTGAAGTGAACGACTCGGTGTTGCTGCAGCTGATGGTGAATCATCAGTTGGAGCAGGAGGAAAGTAGCGCTGTGTCAGAGGAAAAGACACTCTCTTTTGATTGGGACGATGCCTTTTGCCGGATTACTTTCCTTGCCTCGGGTGAGCATCTCATCACCATCACACCCAAGCAGAGTGCTACTACCTATTGCCTACGTAGCCATGCATCGTTTGCTTCGGCTCATTTGGGGTTACCTATGAATGTGGCTGCAGACGAGGTGCGCTTTGTTGTCAACAACTACTTGATGATGCTTTATGCCTTTGCTGCGGCTCCTCACGGTCTGTTGCTTTTCCATGCTTCGGCCATCGTTCACCAAGGAAAGGCTTACCTCTTCTTAGGGAAGAGCGGAACAGGGAAGAGTACCCATAGTCGATTGTGGTTAAGTACCATACCCCAATGCAAACTGTTGAACGACGACAACCCCTTGGTAGAGGTGGACAGCATGCGGCAAAAGGTAACAGCTTATGGTTCGCCTTGGAGCGGAAAGACGCCTTGCTACCTTCATGAAGCCTATCCCTTGGGTGGAATTGTGCGATTGGCACAAGCTCCTGTCAACGAGATAAGGCCACTAACCCAAGTGGCCGCTTTTGCCGCTGTGATGCCTTCGTGCTCCATGTTGCGACAGGAGGCGTCGGTGGTGCATGGTGCGATGCAGACCATTCATCAACTGGTTCAGCAGGTGCCTGTCTTCTCTTTGCGTTGCCTCCCCAATGCAGAGGCAGCGTTGCTCTCGGCCAAGCATCTTGTGGGAGCCTCGGCTCAGACATCCAATGGATAGGGGGAGGGCAGGAAGGTTTTCTGCCTAAGGTGGCGGAATGGATAGCTGCTGGTCATACGGTCACGCTGGTCGTGAAGGGGCAGAGCATGAATCCCTTTTTGCGCAATGCACGCGATCGCGTTACGCTGGCCCCTTTTACCTCAGAAGCGTTGCAACCAGGGGTGGTGGTGTTGGCGCGTGAGTTGGGCCAAGAACGTTTTGTGCTGCATCGCATCATTCGGCGCGAAGGGGATAGGTTGACTCTACAGGGGGATGGCAATGTGAAGGGAACAGAACAGACC
>CAMGAL010000080.1 GCA_946007445.1 uncultured Mediterranea sp. | reverse complement strand
ATACATGATCTGTTGGGCGGCAGCACTCAGGCTTGCCAGGGCCAGGCAAAGAAGTGCTAGCATTCGTTACCTGATACTCTACTCCTTTCATTCTACGGGTTTCTGCGCTGCAAGATACAAGTTTTTTGGGAAACAGCGCGCAACTTCCCCCTTTTTTTTCGTCAGCCGCCTCTGCAGCTAGAGGAGTGGCCTCACACATTTTCTATATATATTTTTACATTCAAGAAGCGGTACGCCCTATTCACGTTCCTCCTATCCCTACGTCTTCCCTTCGCTCTGCCTGCGACGTATCACGCCTTTGTATCGTCTGTATCTTTTACTACACAAAAAACCTTGGAGTGGAGTCACACTGGAGTCACACTGGAATCACACTGGAGTCACACTGGAGTCAGAGCATCCTCATTTTTGACAAAAGCCGAGTAAGCAGAAATTGTAAATCTTTAATAGTCAATGGGTTGAAGAATTACAACATGCACAAATTTCTCATATCTTAACAAATCAGCAGATTCCTTCTGTTGAGATAATTCCATGCAAAGGAGTATTCCTTTTAGCTGTTTGGATGGGAAGTGGGAAGAGGGTGAATGAGGGGAAGAAGAAGGGATGTATCAGAGATCAGATTTTCGATTATTTTGTCATCAAGAGAAAAGTCGAGGGATGACATAAGCAGTTTTGATGAGCGATAGCGAATAAGTTCGGAATGACAAAATGATAGGCATTTTGATTTTGGATACATCCTCGGAATGCCATAGTATGCAACAAGGGGCTGACACGCAGGTCAGCCCCTTCAAGTTTCGTCAGGATAGATATCGGCGTTACACCTAGAGTGCCTGCAGGTTCAGGCCAATCTCAATCTTGGTGGTGCTCTCTATCACGGCAGGCAGGTTCTGCAAGACATTGAGCACCATATCGGCCATTCCAGCCATATCGGGGTCGGACTTGATTTGCTCTACCAAAGTAGCCATCAGCGTGGGGTCTTTCAGCAGAGGGAGCAATGCCTTGATCAGGGGCAGTAGCAGGTCGGTGTTGAGGAACACCTGCAGGCTCTTGTCGCCCAAGCGGTACTCCAAAGGCACACCGTCGGTGAGGAGGCCGGACAGGGTGGGAATCAGCCCGGCCAGCACATTGTCCAGAGCGTCACGGGTGGCAGCAGCATTCTGCTTAGCAATGGCAGCAATCATCGTGGGGTTGAGGTACACCTTCAGGTGGCTATCGTCGAGCACCACATACTGGGCCACGCCGTAGGGGGCATCCAGCGGGGCGGTACCACCCTTGGCTGCGTCGATGTAGGTGGCACCGATGTTGCCATCGGCATCAAACGAGACCTTGCGAAGCACGTAGTTCAGCATTTCATTGACCGACAGACTCTGGTCGGGGGCAACCTCAATGAGCGGCATACGGATAACCAACTGCAGCACGCTCGATAAAGCCATCTCAAAGCCGGGGGCAATCTCTAAATTCTTACCGGCCTCCCAGACAAGATGAATGGGCTCCTGCATGAAGGTTTGGCTGTCATACGGAGCGGGAGTCCACATGGTGTTGGCCAAGCGGTTGTTCTTCAGCTTCACCTCCGTCAGGTCCAGTTGCAGTGCAGACTTGGAGGCACGACCGCTGTAGTGGAAGGTGCAGAAGTCCGACTCCGCATTGCCCTCGAAGGTGCATTGGTCGCCCACGATCTGCAGCGTCACGGGGATGGAGAGCTCCGCCGTGCCGGGTAGCACACCGGGGCCTGCACCCAGCCCGACTACAGGTTGCGTGTTCTCACGGGTCATGACGGAAGAGAGGTCGAAATTGCCCTTCAGAATCAGGGTGGCTTGGTCGGCCTTCGTCGCATCGGGCACGAAAGTCACCGACTTGCCCACCAGAGGTGTTCCGTTATAGGTCAGTGCCAAGCCGCTGGCATCGGCATAAGAAGTGGCTTCCGAAATGGGAGAAACGATCTTTTCGTCGTCGTCATCGCTACAAGCCGTGCAGAAAGCAATCATACACACGACTGTCAACAGAGGAAATAGAAACTTTTTCATGTTCTTTTTTCTTGATAGTGATTAAAATTATATTAGTAAGTCGGGGGCAAAGATACAACCTTTTTTCGCATCTGAATCAAAAAAAACGGAGTTGAAATTCGTCGAAAACGGAAATTAGTTGTTACCTTAGTGCCATCAATTCTGAGTAAATAACCCATAGCAAGTGAAATATGTTCAACACATTTGGCAATATTTTCCGTCTCACCAGCTTCGGTGAGTCACACGGCAGCGGCATCGGAGGGGTCATCGACGGCTTCCCGGCCGGCATCAAGATAGACATGGAGTTCATTCAGTCGGAACTGGACAGGCGGCGACCCGGTCAGTCGAATCTGACCACGCCACGCAAGGAGGGCGACAAGGTGGAGTTTCTTTCGGGCATCTTCGTTGCGAAATCGCCCGGTTGCACCATCGGGGGCCTCGTGTGGAACGAGAACCAGCACTCCTCCGACTACGACAACCTGCGCGAACTCTACCGCCCCTCGCACGCCGACTATACCTATACCGTGAAGTATGGCATCCGCGACCATCGGGGTGGCGGACGCTCGTCGGCCCGTGAGACCATCTCGCGCGTGGTGGGCGGCGCGCTGGCCAAACTGGCCTTGCGCCAACTGGGTATACACATCACGGCCTATACCTCGCAGGTGGGCCCCATCCGCCTGGAGGAGAACTACGATGCCTACGACCTGACGCAGGTAGAGAGCAACCCCGTGCGCTGTCCCGACGCGCAGAAGGCGGCCGAGATGGCGGCTCTCATCGGTGAGGTGAAGGCGGCCGGCGACACCATCGGAGGTGTCATCACCTGCGTCGTGAAGGGCTGCCCCATCGGGCTGGGACAACCCGTCTTCGGCAAGCTACACGCTGCCCTGGGTGGGGCCATGCTGAGCATCAATGCCGCCAAGGCCTTTGAGTACGGCGACGGATTCAAGGGGCTGAAGATGAGAGGCTCGGAGCAGAACGACGTGTTCTACAACAACCACGGGCGCATAGAGACCCGCACCAACCACTCGGGAGGCATACAGGGAGGCATCAGCAACGGACAGGACATCTACTTCCGCGTGGCGTTCAAGCCCGTAGCCACCGTGCTGATGGAGCAGCACACCGTCAACGTGGACGGCATCGACACCACCCTGAAGGCACGAGGCCGCCACGACCCCTGCGTCTTGCCCCGTGCGGTGCCTATCGTAGAGGCCATGGCGGCCATGGTTCTGTTGGATTATTACCTGATTGACCGCACGACGCAACTTTGATTCGTTTAGGAGATAAAAGGAGATAAAGGGAGATAAAGGAGATAAAGGAGTTAAAGGAGTTAAAGGAGTTATCGCCCGCCAAAGCGGGCTAAGTCAATAGACAGAGTATTGGCTTTAACTCCTGAGGCCCGTCAGGGCCGATAACTCCTCTAACTCCTTTAACTCCTAATAAAGCCGATAACTTCTTTAACTCCTAATAAAAAAATCACTTAATCACTCCAAGCTCGCGACCCACCTTAATAAAGGCTGCGATACAGCGGTCGAGATGTTCGCGCTCGTGGCCGGCCGACAGCTGCACACGGATGCGAGCCTGTCCCTTGGGCACGACGGGATAGTAGAAGCCGGTGACGTAGATGCCCTCTTCCTGCATACGGGCGGCATAGACCTGCGAGAGCTTGGCGTCATAGAGCATCACGGCACAGATGGCGCTCTGCGTGGGCTTGATGTCGAAGCCGGCCTCCGTCATGCGCGTGCGGAAGTACTCTACGTTCTCCACGAGCTTGTCATGCAGGGCGTTGCTCTCCTTCAGCATACGGAACTGTTTGAGGCTGGCGCCGATAACGGCCGGAGCCACCGAGTTGGAGAAGAGGTAGGGACGGCTGCGCTGGCGCAGCAGGTCGATAATCTCCTTGCGGCCGGTGGTGAATCCGCCCATGGCTCCGCCGAAGGCTTTGCCCAAGGTGCCGGTATAGATGTCCACCCGACCATAGGTGTGATACAGCTCGCTCACGCCGTGGCCCGTGGGTCCTACCACGCCGGCCGAGTGGCTCTCGTCCACCATGACCAGGGCATCGTACTTCTCAGCCAGGTCGCAGATGCGGTCGATGGGGGCCACGTTGCCGTCCATCGAGAACACGCCATCGGTGGCGATGATGCGGAAGCGCTGTGCTTGTGCTTCTTGCAGGCACTTTTCAAGTTCTTCCATGTTGGCGTTGGCGTAGCGATAGCGTTTTGCCTTGCAGAGGCGCACACCGTCGATGATGGAGGCATGATTGAGTGCGTCGCTGATGATGGCATCCTCCTCGGTGAAGAGGGGTTCGAATACGCCGCCGTTGGCATCGAAGCAGGCCGCATAGAGAATGGTGTCTTCCGTCTGGAAATAGTCGGAGATGGCAGCCTCCAGCTCCTTGTGGATGTCCTGCGTGCCGCAGATGAAGCGCACGGACGACATGCCGTAGCCGCGGCGGTCCATCATCTGCTGGGCGGCGGCGATGAGGCGCGGATGGTTGGAGAGGCCCAGGTAATTGTTGGCACAGAAGTTCAGCACTTCCTGTCCCTTGACGCCGATGGCAGCTTGCTGCGGAGTCTCAATCAGTCGTTCTTCTTTGTAGAGGCCAGCCTCGCGTATTTCGGCCAGCGTGCGTGTCAGGTGTTCTTTCATTTTACCATACATGGCAGTAGCTTTTTAAGAGGTGAAACAAGTTTTTTGCAAAGAACACCATTTTTCCGCAAATAATCAATAGCAAAATGATAGAAAGATGAAAAAAAAGTGCTTATATTTGCATCCTCTTAATAGCTAAAAACAAAAATCCTGCCTTATGAAGAACATTTTGGTAATTGGAGCGACCGGACAGATAGGCTCTGAGCTGACCATCGAGTTGCGCAAACGTTATGGAGACGACCACGTAGTAGCCGGCTACATCCCTGCCGCCATGCCTCAGGGACTGCTCAAGGCTTCAGGTCCTTCGGCCATAGCCGATGTGACTGACCGCCAGTCCATTGAAGTGGTGTGCCGCCAGTTCAAGATTGATACCATCTACAACCTGGCCGCCCTGCTCAGCGTGGTGGCCGAGAGCCGTCCCGCCATGGCCTGGAAGATAGGCATCGACGGCCTGTGGAACGTGCTGGAGGTGGCGCGCGAGTACAACTGCGCCGTCTTTACGCCCAGCTCCATCGGCTCCTTTGGCGAAGCCACGCCCCACGACCACACCCCGCAAGACACCATCCAGCGGCCGCGCACCATGTACGGCGTCACCAAGGTGACCACCGAACTGCTGAGCGACTACTATTATACAAAGTATGGAGTGGACACCCGCTCGGTACGGTTCCCCGGCATCATCTCCAATGTGACCCCTCCCGGCGGCGGCACGACCGACTATGCCGTTGACATCTATTACTCCGCTGTCCGAGGCGAGAAGTTCGGCTGCCCCGTGCAGGCCGGCACCTACCTCGACATGATGTACATGCCTGATGCCATCAATGCCGCCATCTCGCTCATGGAGGCCGCCCCCGCCCGCCTGAAGCACCGCAACGCCTTCAACATCACCGCCATGAGCGTAGACCCCGAAGCCGTGTTCCAAGCCATCAAGCGCTATGTGCCCGACTTCGAGATGGAGTACAAGATAGACCCTCTGAAGCAGGCCATCGCCGACAGCTGGCCCGACAGCCTCGACGACAGCTGCGCCCGCCAGGAGTGGGACTGGAAGCCCCAGTTCGACCTCGACTCCATGACCGTGGACATGCTGGAGAAGCTGCGGTTGAAATTGCAGAAGTAACGGCAAAGTCTCCCAGGAGATTGCCTGAAGAAAAAATATCTATTAAGCCACAAGCATGAAACATCTATTCCGGGTACTCTGCATCGGGCTGCTTCTGGCAGCCTGCGGCGGGGGGGCGCCAAAGAGCGACCCCTTTGCCGCACTGACGGAGCAGGTGGATTCGGCCACTCTGAAGGTCGATACCCTGCCTGCCCCCGTGCAGAGTGAGCCGAAGCCCACGGAGGCCGACGAGCTCTTCGACGACTTCATCTTCAACTACGCTTCCGACGACGAGTTGCAGCGCCGCCGTACCGTCTTCCCCCTCCCCTATTACAACATGGAGACCCCCTACAAGATAGAGGAGAAGTACTGGAAGCACGACTACCTCTTCACGCGCGACAACTACTACACCCTGCTCTTCGACCACGAGGAGGAGCTGGACATGGTGGGCGACACCGCCCTCACCTCCGTACAGGTGGAGTGGTTCTTCCTGCGCACACGCATGGTCAAGAAGTACTACTTCGAGCGCATCAAGGGAGCCTGGATGCTCGAAGCCATCAACCTGCGCCACATGGAGGAGGAGGCCGACGAGGACTTCGTGGAATTCTACACCCACTTTGTCACCGACAGCCTCTATCAGGCACGCCACATCCACACCCCCCTGCAGTTCATCACCATCGACCCCGACGACGAGTTCTCCATCCTGGAGACCACGCTCGACCTCAACCAGTGGTACGCCTTCAGCCCCATGCTGCCCGAGAACCGCCTCTCCAACATCAACTACGGACAGGAGAATACCGACCGCTCCGACACCAAGATTCTGAAGGTCAACGGTATCGGCAACGGCTACAGCAACCTCTTCTACTTCCGCAAGCGAGCCGGAGAGTGGGAACTGTACAAATACGAAGACACCAGTATGTAGTTTCTTATCAGAATGTCAATGAGCCACTTACGATTTTTAGGAACAGGTACCTCCACCGGAGTACCCGAAATGGGCTGCACCTGCCCCGTATGCACCAGCCCCGACCCTCGCGACAACCGCCTCCGCACCTCATCCACATCAACGGAGCCACCCTGCTGATGGATTGCGGACCCGACTTCCGCCAGCAGATGCTCACCTACGGCCGGCTGGAGCGGCTGGATGCCGTCCTGCTCAGCCACGAGCACTACGACCATGTGGGAGGGCTGGACGACCTGCGCCCCTTCTGCCGACTGGGCGAAATCCCCATCTACGCCGACGCCTACACAGCAGGCCACCTGCGCGAGCGGATGCCCTACTGCTTCGTGCAGCACACCTACCCCGGCGTGCCCCGCATCTACCTGCAGGAAGCAGAGGCCGGCATGCCCTTCTCCATCAACGGCGTAGAGGTGCTCCCTCTCACTGTGATGCACGGCCGACTCCCCATCCTGGGCTATCGCATCGGCCGACGCCTGGGCTACATCACCGATATGCTCACCATGCCCCCCGCCTCCTACGAGGCCCTGCAAGGCATCGACCTGCTGGTCATCAACGCGCTGCGCCAGGAACCCCACCCCACCCATCAGTCGCTCAGCGAGGCACTCGCCGCCGTAGAGCGCATCGGAGCCCGCGAGACCTACTTCGTCCACGCCAGCCACCACATCGGCCTCCATGCCGAGGTGGAACAGCAGTTGCCACCCCACGTACACTATGCCTACGACGGGTTGGAAATAGATTTCTAAACATTTCGAAACATTTATTTGTTATTACCAAAAAGAATGCTTATTTTTGCCCAAACAAATCAAATGAATGTTTATGAAGCTCCGCATCCTCATCCGTATCGCCGTGGTCTGCAGCCTGGTGTCACTCTGCCTGATGCTGGGATTCTACTCTTACTATAAGCTCAGGGCCACCGAGAGCCGCCACGACTTCGACCTCTATACCCTGGTGCCCCCCACGGCTACGGCCGTGTTCGAGACCCACCGCCTGGCCGAGTGGCTCGATGATGTCGACCGGCTACAGAGCAGCCAAGAACACCACTTCCTGCACGTGTCCGACCTCTTCACGCTGATCAAGCAGCACTACCGCACCCTGATGGAGCATACTCCCCACGGTCTGAGCAAGCAGATGAACCAGATGCTCATCAGCTTCCACGAGCCCGACAATCCCGCCAATCAAGTGCTCTATTTCAGTCTGGGGCGCGACGACCGCTCGCTGGTGCGGCACATGGTAGAGACCTATACCTCAGGCAGCTATCCGCCCAAGGTAGCCCGCTATCGAGGCGAGAAGCTGCGCGTCTATCCCCTGGCCGACGGGCGCTTCCTCAACCTCTACCTCACCGACCGTTTCCTGGCACTGAGCTTTCAGAAGCGGCTGCTCGAAGAGGTGGTCGATGCCTACAAAGACCACACCTCACTCCAGACCGACAACTACTTCCTCTCACTGCGCCGAAACCGGCAGACCCACGTGGGAGCCGCCCTCTACCTGCGGATAAAGCGGGTGCCTATGGGCAGTGCCGACGATACGTTGCGCACCGAGCTACAACTGGGCACCTGGGCCGAGTTTGAGCTGAAGCTCTCCGAACGCACACTCTACGGAGCCGGTGTCAGCCGGGTGGCCACAGCCGACTCCATCCGCTCGTTCGCCAAGGTGCTGAGCGCACAGCAACCCATCGAAGGCTTCCCCGGCCACCTGCTGCCCACCACCACCCTCTGCTTCAGCCATTGGGCCTTGAGCGACCGCAAGACATTCTTTGACTTTACCTCCCGCCACACCTATACACAAGTGGCCCTCGACGATGAAGTACAAGCCCGCGATGCCCGCTGGCTGGAGTTGCTCGATGCCTCCATCG
>CAMGAL010000079.1 GCA_946007445.1 uncultured Mediterranea sp. | reverse complement strand
CGTGACGCCGATTCCCCACCCCAGCCACTCTCATGGGCGACTTCCGCTTCCATGTCAGCAAAGACGTTGGCGAGCCTGTGGTCTATTCGCTGAAAGAGCCTTTCCGCTCGGAGCAGTGGAAGCTCAACGTCCTGCGCGGACAAGCGTTGCGCACCCAGCGTCTGCATCTGACGGAGGGTGCGCATACCCTACGCATCCGGGCTCTGGACGCGCATATCGTGGTAGATCAGTGGATGGTAGACTTCGATACCGAGCGTCGCTTCTACCTCATTCAATAATCTCGGCATCCTCCACCTCGCCCTGCAGCCTCTTGCCCGACGTCGGGTCAGAGGCCTGCGGCCGGCGACGGGTAAACTTCAGCCAGTTCAATAGCTCGGAGAAGGCATAGAGCAAGCTGGCTATACCAATGATGATGAAGGCCGTGGAGCGGGTACCCGTAGGGTTGAACAGCGCCAGCAGTCCGGCCAGCAGAATGAGCACCGGCACCACAAAGAAGCCCGCCGGCACCGCCATCCAGCTGCGGGCCGCCATCAAGGCAGCCACCTGTTGCACGCCACCCATCAGCAGGATGAAGCCCAGCACAAAGGTAAGGAAGTCGGCAAAGAACCCCGGCATCACCACCAGCCACAAGCCGAACAGCAGACTGCCCACCGCCTCGATGGGGAACCGCCCGTGCACCTGGCGCGTCCAGTAGGCCACCAGCCCCAGCAACGAAGGCAAGAGGAAGGCCACACCCACCGTAATGACGAGGTAGTTGCCGGCCTCGTTGGGAAACAGGACCAGTATAAGGCCCAAAATCAAGGCGCACACCATGCGCAAGAAAGAGTAGCTAATCTGTTTCATATCGTTATTCCTATCTAAGTTTGGTTCGATTCACGGGCGAAGGTACGCCTTTCTCCCCATATCTCCTAACGTTTATGGGGAAAAAAGGTTCTGTCCGCCCGCGCCTCTCTTCCTATCGCATGGGGATGAAGTGCTGCCGTTGCTTCACCACATCGCGCCAAGTGCCACGCTTCGTGACTGGCGGACAATGACTCTTCTGCCACCGCTCCACCGTCTCTGCCGAAGCCGGTTGCATCAGGCGGGTAGCAGCCGCCCGGTTGACGGCATCATACTTCACAAACTCTTCATAGTCGTACGTCCATCCGGCAGGCTCAGAGAGTTCCATAATCCGCTTGTAGATCTGCTCGCGGCTGGGGGCATTGAAAGGCGAGTCGTTGTAGCGCATCATGCTGTTCTCCGTGGGACGATAGGCACCATGTCCATAAAGGTAAGAGCCTTCATAGAGGCCCAGTCCCTCGCCGGCATAGCGGCTGTCATGCAAGAAGTGGCTCCAGCGCACGGTAGCTGCATCGTTGCGCCAATCCACATTGGCTCCCCAACCATACAGTTTCCAGAGCTCGTCCATCTCCTTCTCCTGCTCTTCGGACAAGCCCAGCTCTTCATTGCCCGGCTCTACGTATTCATCCAGCAGGTTGGCAAAGCCGTGTCCGCCCATCTCATGGTTGAGCACCACATTGACACCCTCCTTCATGTAGCCCACGCTGGTGCGGTCGCTATACATCACCGTATAGCTGCGCCCGGCATTCTGACTATTGTAGATGACGGCTATCTGAGGAGCCTGCTCGTGGTTGACCCCTGCGGCATTCTCCCAATACTTGATGCAGGTAGCATTATCTTCGTTAATGCGACGCTGCGCATCGGCCGTAAACTCGGCATTGGGTGACACCACCTTCACAAGGAAGACGTTGAAGCGGTTGCGGAAGCTCTTGTAAGGCTCGATGCTGAAGAACTGTTCCATAGCCTCACGCATCTTCTGCTCATAGAGTCCGCCGTCGCCCATATCCCTGTCCACAAAGCCTTCACCCAGGAAGACCAGGTCGATGCCGCGGCCTACTGTAGCTTGCTGCAGCTGGATGGTCTGTCCGTCCATGGAGTAGTCGGTCGCAGATTATCCCCTTTCTCTCTCCAGATTTCTTCCGCCAGGTACTTATCACTCCGGCAATGCAAGTCCGCCACACCTTCGTCAATCAACGGCAGGAGCTGGGAATGATAGAAAATATCCATCGCCTCCTCCAGCGAAATGTGGTGCAATTCGCTGATAGCAGCAATAATCCGGGCATACTTCGCCTCCAGGATAGCATGAAAGGCTTCATCATGAACAGGTTTCATAGCAACTCACTGGTTATAAAACTCATACAATCATAAATAACGAGTTGATTACGAATACAAATCTGTAAATTCGGCTTATCGTACATGAGCCGTCAGAGGCACTCCTGCTTGTTGATATCTCCTGCAAAATAGAGGTCCATGGTACGAAAGACCTTGTCATTGGCAATACCACCAATCACCACATCATAGTCACCTACCATCCTACCGGCCCGACATTCCATGAAAAAATCCAGCCAAGCCTCATCATAGACCTTGAATTCAAGTACATTCCATAGCGAGAGAGGCTGTTTCCAATCGTAGATATTCAGCACAGCCGGCCTTCCCCGACGAAGAAAACGTTCACCATATTTGATGGCCTGCTCACGAAGAGTCGTCACATAGAATCCAACACCGAAGTCAAGGTATTGACGACTATGAGCAGTGTCCGGCCTCGACACACAAACCGATGATGCATGATAGACTTCCATCAAGCAAGCACTCCTTTCTCTTTCATATAGCTCGTCAAATCTTCCATCAGATACTCCTTGCTGAACGAATGGAGTACATCGTAACAAGGAATGATATAACCGGAAAGGATGCCTGATGACAGGAGGCGTTGATACACCTCCCCGGCACTGAGTCCCAATCGGCGCGAAAGGTTGCCAATGCAGTACGTCACGAAGTCCAAATTCTGATTGTTCATTTTCATGTCCGTTTCCGACTTCTTGTTAAAAATTAGGATTACACCTTGCAAAGTTAACCATTTATCCGCAAAAAGCAAATGTTCGGATGCAGTATTTTAGCAAACCAACGTCTGTTGCCCGGTAGCTCCCTCATAGCTGACTACTTGGTAACGCCTTACCCTCTCCATGGTAAGTCCATAGTCAGGCCGCTATCCCTTCGGTGTAAGTTCGGTGTGAGTTCGGTTGGAAACCGAAGTCAATCCGAACTCAATCCGAACTCAATCCGAAGGCACCATAGAGGAGAATATGAGTTAGTATGGAGGAAATAAGGAGTCATCTATGAGTCAGGATAGGGTCAAAGGAGCAGCAGCGACTGTGTCGAGGCGAGGGATTTGTCGCCAGCCGGACGCAGATGGACGTAGGTGTGGGCACCCGGCAGCAAGGGGGCAGACTCCACGACACGGGTCATCGGACAATAGACAACCTCGTCCTCAAAACGACACTGAATGTAAAACCAGTCACTATCCGCCCTCGTTTTCACACAGTCCAAATGGATGCAGCGCAACACGTCCTCCGGCTTCCACTCCTCCTGCAGCATGTCGAAGCGCAGGCGACCCTCTTCCATCCTCACATTCAGGGGCGGCAAGGAGCCATTAGACACGACATAGGGATACAGATCCGGACCATTCAAAGGTCCCATATAGTCCCTCTTAGTCAGTCCGGGCAGATTGAGCATCAGGTTGAAATGGGCAAACTCGGCATACATCATCCTTCCCTTCAGTCCCCCTTCGAAGCAGCCCGGCAGGGCCGGTTTCAGATATCTATAGGCCAACAAGAGACTGCGCATACGTGCCCGTTGCGCCTCCTGTGCCGGTGTCTTGGCATCCTTGATGCGCATAGGCATACTCTGCACAATCTGCTTCCCGTCTAATTCGCGATAAACCTCCATTCCCATCCGTCCGGTCAAAAATCCGTTTTTGTTTCTTTTTACCATAGCGCTATCGATTTTTAAGTTTGTACGCAAAGATAATGATTTGGAGCGAAAATCAGGGAACTTATTTGGTTTTGTCTGTAGATTGTCGTATTTTTACCGAATAAATAATAGCCTATTCAAGTCTTTCCACAAAGGACAATCAAACAATCATGAGTGCCATAGACAAGAACTGGGATTTTATCAACCAGCAGATAAACAAAACGTTCGCAGGAGCATTGAGGATATCATGAACATCAATCGTCCTGTAGCATAATCTATTCTCCTTCTTCGAAAAAAAAAATCGCCGCCAACTATTGGAGATAAAAAACAAAGTGTATAACTTTGCAGCGGAATTAAAAACAAAAAGTCAATGAGAACATTTATGGTACATACATTTTGGTGGTGGCGCCCGTTACAACTCAAGAAGTCGTAAGGAGCAGAGCCGTTGTGTAAGTACTCGAAAGCCATATAGAATAAAGAGACACGAAAAGCCCTGTCGCACTTGCGACAGGGCTTTTTCGATACATACACCCACCCAAACAGAGAAGAACGAATAAAAACATAAGAAAATGAGCTATTTAGTAAACGAAGAAGGCTATTACGGAGAGTTCGGAGGAGCATACATCCCCGAGATACTCCACAAATGCGTGGAAGAGCTGCGCTGCAACTACCTGAAGGTGCTGCAGAGCGATGAGTTCCTACGCGAGTTTCACCAACTGCTGCGCGACTATGTGGGGCGCCCCTCGCCCCTCTACCTGGCACACCGCTTATCCGAGCGATACGGCTGCAAAATCTACCTGAAGCGCGAGGACCTGAACCACACGGGTGCCCACAAGATAAACAACACCATCGGCCAGATACTGCTGGCACGCCGCATGGGCAAGACGCGCATCATTGCCGAGACGGGAGCCGGACAGCATGGGGTGGCAACGGCCACCGTCTGCGCCCTGACCGGCATGGAGTGCGTGGTCTATATGGGCAAGACCGACGTGGAACGCCAGCACATCAACGTGGAGAAGATGAAGATGCTGGGAGCCACGGTGGTGCCCGTGACCAGCGGCAACATGACGCTGAAGGATGCCACCAACGAGGCCATCCGCGACTGGTGCTGCCACCCGGCCGACACCTACTACATCATAGGCTCCACGGTAGGCCCTCACCCCTACCCCGACATGGTGGCCCGCCTGCAGTCGGTCATCAGCGAGGAGATCAAGAAGCAGCTGCTGGAGCAGGAGGGGCGCGACTGCCCCGACTACCTGATGGCTTGCGTGGGCGGAGGAAGCAACGCCGCCGGCACCATCTACCATTATGTGGACGACCCACGGGTGCAGATTGTCCTGGCCGAGGCGGGAGGCAAAGGGGTGGACAGCGGCATGACCGCCGCCACCATCGCCTTGGGTAAGATGGGCATCATACACGGCGCGCGTACCTACGTCATCCAGAACGAGGACGGACAGATAGAGGAGCCCTACTCCATCTCGGCCGGACTGGACTATCCCGGCATCGGCCCCATGCACGCCAACCTGGCGGCACAGAAGCGGGCCATAGTGGTGCCTGTCAACGACGACGAGGCCGTCAGGGCTGCCTACGAGCTGACCCGACTGGAGGGCATCATCCCGGCCTTGGAGAGCGCCCATGCCTTGGGAGCCTTGGAGAAGATGCACTTCCGTCCGCAGGACGTGGTGGTGCTGACCGTATCGGGCCGCGGCGACAAAGACATTGAGACTTACCTGAGGCAAGTTCCGGCTTTGCCTTAACGAAAGGAGAAAAAGGAGAGTTAGAAGGAGTATCGACTTTAACTCCTTAGGCCTGAGAGGGCCGATAACTCCTTTAACTCCTACAAATTTCAATAGAAAAGAAACTTCAAATAAAAACTGAAATTGATGAAAACATTCCAATACCACATTCAGACCCGCACCCTGCTGGGCGACCTGCATACGCCGGTCAGTACCTACTTGAAGGTGCGCGACACCTTTCCTCAGAGTGCCTTGATGGAGAGTTCCGACTATCACGGCAGTGAGAACAACCGCTCGTTCATCGGGCTCTGTCCGCTGGCCAGCTTCAGCCTGGAGCATGGCGAGGCCTGCTTCACCCTGCCCGACGGCAGCCGCGAAACGCACCCCATCGGCAACGACTATCCCGTGGAGCAGGCACTCAACGAGTTCTTAGGTCACTTTAGGGTGGAGGGCGATTACAGCAGTTACTGCGGAGTGTATGGCTACACCTCGTTCAACGCCGTGCACTACTTCGAGCACATCCCCGTGAAGGACAGCACCGAAGCCAAGAACGACGCCCCCGACGCTCTCTACATCCTCTACAAGTACCTCATCATCTTCCACGACTTCAAGAACGAGATGATGCTGCTGGAGATGCAGGCTCCCGGCGAGGAGAGCGGACTGGACCGCGTACAGGCAGCCATCCACAACCGCAACTACAGCGAATACACCTTCCACGCCGTAGGCGAGACCACCTCGCCCCTGACCGACGAGCAGCACAAGGCGAACATCCGCCAGGGCATCGCCCACTGCCTGCGGGGCGACGTGTTCCAGATTGTGCTGTCGCGCCGCTTTGAGCAGCGCTTCACGGGCGACGACTTCAAGCTTTACCGCGCCCTGCGTAGCATCAACCCCTCGCCCTACCTCTTCTACTTCGACTTCGGCGGCTTCCGCATCTTCGGCTCCTCGCCCGAGACGCACTGCCGCATTGAGGGACGGCTAGCCTACATCGACCCCATAGCCGGCCCCACCCGCCGCACGGGCGACCCCGAGCAGGATGCCCGCAACGCCCAGTACCTGCACGACGACCCCAAGGAGAACGCCGAACACGTGATGCTGGTGGACCTGGCGCGCAACGACCTGAGCCGCAACTGCCACAACGTCCACCTGGACTTCTACAAAGACATGCAGTACTACAGCCACGTCATCCACCTGGTGAGCCGCGTCAGCGGCGAGCTGGACGAAGGAGCCGACCCCATCAAGGCCTTCATCGACACCTTCCCCGCCGGCACCCTGAGCGGTGCGCCCAAGGTGCGTGCCATGCAGATCATCAGCGAACTGGAGCCCCACCACCGCGGTGCCTACGGCGGCTGCAAAGGCTACGTCGGGCTGAACGGCAGCCTCAACCAGGCAATCACCATCCGCACCTTCGTGAGCCGCAACGGCACCCTGTGGTTCCAGGCCGGCGGCGGCATCGTGGCCAAGAGCAACGAAGAGTATGAGTTACAAGAAGTGAACAACAAATTAGGGGCTTTGAAGAAAGCCATTCAGATAGCAGAAGTATTATGAAAACCGTCATCATAGACAACTACGACTCCTTCACCTACAACCTCAGCCACCTGGTGAAAGAGCTTGGCGCCACGGTCACCGTGCTGCGCAACGACCGCTTCCAACTGAAGGAGCTGGAACAGTTTGACAAAATCATCCTCTCGCCCGGACCGGGCATCCCCGAAGAGGCCGGCCTGCTGCTCGACACCATCCGCACCTACGCCGGGCGCAAGCCTATCTTGGGTGTCTGCCTGGGCCACCAAGCCATCGGACAGGTGTTCGGCGGACGGCTCACCAACCTGAACGAAGTCTTCCACGGCGTACAGACACCCGCCCACCTGACCGACGAGACCGACTACCTGTTCGAGGGACTTCCAGCTGAGATTGCCGTAGGACGCTACCACTCCTGGGTAGTCGATACCGAGGCATTCCCCTCCTGCCTGGCCATCACCGCCGTCAGCGACGAAGGACAGATCATGGCTCTGCGCCACCGTGAACTGGACATACACGGCATCCAGTTTCACCCCGAGTCGGTACTGACCCCCGACGGCCGTCGCATCCTACAGAACTTCATTCAACACGTATAACATCAGACAAATCCAACTATGAAACAGATTCTTGAACGACTCTTCCACGGCGAAGAGCTCACATCGGAAGAGACCAAGCAAATCCTGCTCAACATCACCCGCGAACAATATCCCGAAGCCCAGATAGCCGCCCTGCTGACCGTCTTCAGGATGCGCACCATCACCGTCGACGAACTGCTGGGCTTTCGTGAAGCCCTGATGGAGACCCGCGTACCCATTGACTTCTCGCCCTATCGCGTGCTCGACATCGTGGGCACCGGCGGCGATGGCAAGAACACCTTCAACATCTCCACCTGCGCCTGCTTTGTGGTGGCCGGAGCCGGCTATAAGGTGGCCAAGCATGGCAACTATGGAGCCACCTCGGTGAGCGGTGCCAGCAACGTCATCGAGCAGCACGGCGTGCGCTTCACCAACGATGCCGACCAGCTGCGCCGCAGCCTGGAGGAGTGCAACATGGCCTACCTGCACGCCCAGCTGTTCAATCCGGCCATGAAGTTCGTAGGCCCCGTTCGCAAGGCCCTGGGTGTGCGCACCCTCTTCAACCTGCTGGGTCCGCTGGTCAATCCCTGCCGCCCGGCCTACCAGCTGCTCGGCGTGGCCGACCTCGCCCAGATGCGCCTCTACACCAATGTGTTCTACAAGTTGGGCATTGACTTTGCCGTGGTCAACAGCTTCGACGGCTACGACGAAATATCACTGACGAGCGAGTTCAAGGTCACCACCCGCAACTACGAGCACATCTACACCGCCCAGGAGCTGGGCTTCACGCCCGTCAGCCCCGTCGAGCTGCAGGGAGGTGCCACCAAGGAGGAGGCCGCCCACATCTTCGACAACGTGCTGCAGGGCACCGCCACCCCGGCGCAGCGTCAGTGCATCCTGACCAACGCCGCCTTCGCCATCCAGATTATCGAGCCGGAGAAGTCCATCCAGGAGTGTCTAGATAGAGCTCGAGAGTCCATGGACTGCGTAAGGGCCTTTGCACCAC
>CAMGAL010000078.1 GCA_946007445.1 uncultured Mediterranea sp. | reverse complement strand
ACGCCCTCTTTTACCCTTCGAAACAGCCCGTTTTTGTGGCAGATGTGGCAGATACGCCCCAGTTGCTAACTCTCCTCCTCCGGGGAGGTTGTTCTCCCCCGATAACGGGGGAGTCAGAGGAGGTTAGTACCCCAAGGGGGGGGGAGGTGGTAGGGAACACAAAGCGTGGAATCATTCAATAGCCACCCTAACTCACTGACAACAGCCTACTGCAGCAGCCACAGACCGCATTTGAAACAACTGTTTCACCCTATTGGAACACTCGTTTCATAGCATTGGAACAACTGTTCCAATACGTTGGAACTCTTGTGCCAACTAGTTTAGCGACATCCGTTGACTACATATGGCCTTGTTCGCAGCAGAGGTTGTCAGGTTTATCTCCTGCTTATAGGAAACGTTGCCCCATAGATTCCTGTAATGGTAATAGATTAATACAGCTAGCCTATAAAAACAGGATAAAAATGGGTCTAAAATAGGGTATTTAAGAAAATCAATCCTCCTGATAATCAGCAACTTCGATTTTTGTAAATCAGGGCAACCCCCCGCTTTTTACCTACCTCAACTATACCTCAAGTATTCCTCAAGTATTCCGCATGTATTCCGCAAGTATTCCGATGGCCTATTTTAGGCTAATAAATATCTTTACATATCGGAATACTTGAGAGATGCTTAAGGTGTCGTTTCAGAATAGCTGCGTAATAGTGGCATCGGCATGAACTCCTCTTTCTGATAAATAGGGTTCGCTAAATTAATTGCATGGCCAGGTCGGACGATTCGTTGTAGGTGTCCCAACTCTGTAGCTCGTACATTTTAGGTCCATCCGACATTTGGAGTGATAAATGTCGGATGAACCAAATAATTGCTTTAAAAAAACGCCATCTTGTTTTGTTTTGCCGAAGGATTGTGTATCTTTGCATATCTTAATCCGTTAAAAACAATGAAAAGAGTGATAATGATGTGCTGCTGTCTCCTGTGCTGTTGCCTGCTGGCCCTGCCGATGCAGGCACAGAACCGCGGAGCCGAACAGCAGAAACTGGCCCAGGAGTATCTGGACAAAAAGGAGTATATCAAGGCACGCTACACCTTCCTGCAGGCGTACTATGCCTACGCCCAGCAGAAAGCCTACCGCGAAGCCGTGAAGTGTGGCGTACAGGTATCGGCGCTCTACCACCGCGAGAATCTCTTCAAGGAGGGATTCGACGTGCTGCACAATGCCGAACTGCTCCTCACCGAGGGTGAACAGGCCGGGGGCAAGGCGCTGCCTGCCTCGCGCTTCCTCATCTACAAGGAGCGGCTGCGTATGTACATGAAGCTGAAGAATCCCGCCCGCGCCAAGGAGCAGTTGGCCCGCATGGAGGAGACCGCCCGTACGGCTGCTTCCGACTCGCTGGGAAACGACCTGCTCTACACGAAGGCTGACTTCTACTATGCCTTCGGACAACCTACACAGGGCGATGCGGCCATCAACCAGCTGATACAGCAATACAAGAGCCAGAAGGCCTACGACAAGGTGACCGACTGCTACCGCACCCTGATAGGCATAGCCCGACGCGGTGGCAATGCCACCCTGACCGCCCGCACCTACGAGCAGCTGATGCTGTGGAACGACTCTGTACGGGCCCTGACCGCCCGCGATGAGCTGAACCAGCTGAAGCAGAAGTACGACGAGAGTCTGGCCACCATCGACGACAAGGATCAATCGCTCTCGGCCAAGCAATACATCATCGTGGGTCTCTGTGCCCTGGCGCTGCTGCTGGCGGCCGGCCTCATCTTAGGCGGCGTGGTACTGCTGCGCTTCATCCTGCTGACGCGCAAGCAGAAGCGGGCCATCGACGTGGCCAACGAGCACAACGAACTGAAGACGCAGTTCATCCGCAACATATCGGCCCAGATGGAGCCTACCCTGCAGACGCTGGATGCCCAGCAGCCCGGGGTGCAGGCGCTGCGCCTCTTCTCGGCCCACATTCAGGAGCTGTCGGAGCTGGAGAGCTCGCTGACCGAGACCTATCCGCTGGAGGAGAAGAACGTCAACAACTTCTGCGAAGGGGTGATGCAGCAGATTCAGCCTTTGGTGCAGCCCTCCGTACAGCTCACGGTGAATGCACCCAAGCTGAGCGTCAAGCTCTGCCCCGAGGCCTTGGAGCGCGTCCTGCTGCACCTGCTGCGCAATGCCGCCCTCTACACGCCGGCCGAGGGGAAGATTTGGCTGGACTTCAAGAAGCGCGGTGCCCACACGCAGCAGTTCATCGTGACCGACACGGGCTGCGGCATCAGCGAGGAGCAGCGTGACCACCTCTTCAAGCCTTTTGCCGAGGTGAAGGATCTGACGCAGGGCGACGGTCTGGGTCTGCCCATCTGCTCGCTGCTGGCTGCCAAGATGAACGGCACACTGACCCTCGACACCTCATACACCAAGGGTGCCCGCTTCGTGCTGGAGTTGCATGTATGACGTATCTGATTATCGCTTACTGAACTCGCAACCGCAATAGAGCTGGTTGTAGAAGGCATATTGGCGCAAGAGCTGGTTGCGGCGTTCCTGCAAACCTCCCTTGCGCCAATTCTGTTCCCAGAAGATGGTGCCGGGATGGCGGGCGGCTGCCCAGCGGCCCGCCCGATTGATTTGCTCCAGGCTCTTCCATCGGCTGGAGGCCAGCGTGGTGGTGAAGAGCGTATAGCCCTGCGCGGCTGCATAGCGGGCCGTGGCCTCCAGGCGGTAGCCGAAGCAGCGGAGGCAGCGGCCTCCGCGTTCGGGCTCCTCCTCCCATCCCTTCATCTGCTCCAGCCAGTGGGTGTGGTCGTAGTCGGCATCCACCAGTTCCAGCCCCTGCTCGCGGGCGAAGCGCATGGCCTCCTCCTTGCGAATAAGGTACTCCTCCTGCGGATAGATGTTGGGGTTGCAGTAGAACATGGTGGGGCGTATGCCGTTGTCCAGCATACACTCCACAATGGCCGATGAGCAGGGGGCGCAGCAACAGTGCAGCAGCACCCGCGTCTCATTGTTGGGGGGAAGAAGTTTCAGCATCAGCGGTTACATGGCAAAGACGTTGAAGCCACCATCGACTACGGCCACGGTGCCGGTGACGAAGGCGGAGGCATCGCTGATGAGGTACTGGATGGTGCCGCACAGCTCTTCGGGGCGACCCATGCGGCCGAAGGGTGTCTGACGGATGACGTCTTGTCCGCGCTGGGTGTAGCTGCCGTCGGGGTTGGTCAGCAGGGTGCGGTTCTGTTCGGTCAGGAAGAAGCCGGGGGCAATGGCATTGACGCGGATGCCCTCGCCAAATTTCTTGGCCACCTCAGTAGCCATGAAGGCAGTGAAGTTGCTGATGCCTGCCTTGGCGGCAGCATAACCGGCCACGCGAGTCATGGGGCGGAAGGCGGCCATGCTGGAGAAGTTGACGATGGCGCCCTTCTTCTGCTCCACCATGGGCTGGAGGAACACCTGGGTGGGCAGCACGGTGCCCGTGAGGTTCAGCTCCAGCACGCGCTGGAACTCCTCGACCTTCACGTCGAAGAAGGTGGCTGTGGGCGGAATGGTGGCGCCGGGCATGTTGCCGCCGGCGGCATTGAGCAGGGCATCCACACGGCCATAGGCCTGCAGCACATCGGCCAGGTTCTGCTCCAGGGCGGCACGGTCCAGTACGTTGGTCGTGAGGAACATGGCCTCGCCGCCCTGCTGCTTGATTTCCTCCACAATCTGGTTGCCCACTTCGGCCTTGCGGCCCAGTATCACCACCTTGGCGCCCTCTTCGGCCAGGTGGGCGGCAATGGCGCGACCCAGAATGCCGGTACCGCCGGTGATGACCACCACATTGCCTTTGATATCAAATAAATTCTTCATGATAATTAGTTTTAGAAAAAACGATGCGACAAAATTAGGGATTATCTATGATAAATAGCTAATTTTGCAGCCGAAAATTCAGAAAGCTGTATATGAAACCTTCCTTGTCATGCGTTTTGGGCTTGCTGGCACTCTTGCTCTGCTCGGCTACAGGCAGCAGGGCCGCCGACGAAGAGTTCGCCACGTTTCTGCGCAAGTTCACCTCCAGCGCCGCCTTCCAGTATTCGCGCATCAAGTTCCCCCTGCGTAGCCCCATCGTGCTGCTGGAGGAGGATGGCGAGACGGAACGCACCTTTCCTTTCACCCGCGAGAAGTGGCCCCTGCTGGACAGGGAGTCGCTCATCGAGGAACACATCACCGAGGACGACGGGGGCAGCTACACCTCCCGCTTCACGGTGAACGAGCCTGCACACAAGGAGTTCGTCTCCGGATATGACGAGACGGAGCCTACGCTGACCGTCACCTTCGACCTCATCGACGGCTGCTGGTACGTGACCGACTGCTACACCGACTGGTTCAACTTCGACCTGCCTGCCTCGGAGCTGGAGAACACGCTGGCCGACATCGAGGAGTCCAACCGCCTCTTCATGGAGGAGCACCCGTAGGGTGTGGCCTCACTTTCCGTTCATCCGGCAGGGCGGAAAGGTTGTGGGGAACGGATATTTATTGTAATTTTGCAGGCGTAAATCAGATAACATCCATCATGACCGACTCTACTGCCCATAGACCTGGGCTGACCGACGAGGAGGTGACACGCAGCCGACGCGAAGATGGCGACAATGTGCTGACACCTCCTCAACGACCTTCGCGGTAGAACCTCTACCTGGAGAAGTTCGATGACCCCGTGGGGCGCGTGCTGCTGGGGGCTGCCTGCCTGTCGCTGCTCATCGCCTTGGTGGAGAACGAGTATGCCGAGACCATCGGCATCGTGGCCGCCATCCTGCTGGCCACCGGCATCGGATTCCTGTTTGAGTATGACGCCAACCGCAAGTTTGACCTACTGAATGCGGTGAACGAAGAGACCCCCGTGGCCGTTCGCCGTGGGGGAAGGGTGATGGAGATACCCCGTCGCGAGGTGGTGGTGGGCGACATCGTGCTGCTCTCCACCGGACAGGAGGTGCCCGCCGACGGCGAGCTGATAGAGGCCGTGGCGATGCAGGTCAATGAGTCGAGTCTGACGGGCGAGCCGGTGGTGGCGAAGACAGCCGACCCCCACCACCTGGACCCCGACGCCACCTATCCCGGCAACCGGGTACTGCGAGGCACCACGGTGGTGGACGGACATGGCATCCTGCTGGTGCAGCAGGTGGGCGATGCCACCGAGATAGGCCGGGTGGCCCGACAGAGCAGCGAGACCCCTGCCGAGACGACTCCCCTGAACCGTCAGCTCACGAGGCTGGCCACCCTCATCGGACGGGTGGGATTCAGTGTGGCAGCCCTGGCCTTTGCCATCCTCTTCACCAAAGATGTGCTGCTGCACTACGACTTCACCGCCCTACACACCTGGACCGACTGGCTGCCGGTGCTCAAGGCCACGCTGCAATACTTCATGATGGCGGTGACGCTGATTGTAGTGGCCGTGCCCGAGGGCCTGCCCATGAGCGTGACCCTCAGCCTGGCTCTGAATATGCGGCGGATGCTCACGACCAACAACCTGGTGCGCAAGATGCACGCCTGCGAGACGATGGGCGCCATCAATGTGATATGTACCGACAAGACGGGCACCCTGACCCAAAACCGGATGCAGGTCCACGAGGCCCTGTTCCACTTTCCTCCCGAGGAAAAAAATCCTGCCTCGGGAGAGCGTGCCCAGCTGCTGCTGGAGGGCATGGCCGTGAACTCCACCGCCTACCTGGAAGAGGGGGAGGCGGGTCTCAAGGGGGTGGGCAATCCCACCGAAGCGGCCCTGCTGCTCTGGTTGCGTGAGCAGGGAGCTGACTACCTGGCCCTGCGCGAAGGGGCAGCCGTGGTGGACCAGCTGACCTTCTCTACCGAACGAAAGCTGATGGCCACCTTGGTGGAGTCGCCCCTGCTGGGCAGGCGCGTGCTCTACGTGAAGGGAGCGCCTGAAATCATCCTGACCCACTGTCCGACGATAGCCACCGAGGGGGGAACTCTCCCCATCGGCAGCCTGCGCGCGGCCATCGACGACAGGTTGCGGCAGTATCAGGCGCAAGCCATGCGCACCCTGGCCTTTGCCTACCGATATGTCAAGGAGGGTGAGGAGAGCGCCTCGCAGCTGGAGGGGCTGACCTTCCTGGGGCTGACCGCCATCAGCGACCCCGTGCGGCCCGATGTGCCTGCAGCCGTGGCCGAGTGCCGCGAGGCGGGCATCGAGGTGAAGATAGTGACCGGCGACACCCCCGGCACCGCCACCGAGATAGCCCGGCAGATAGGACTGTGGGACGAGACCGACACCGAGCGACAACGCATCACCGGCAGCGATTTTGCCGCCCTCAGCGACGCGGAGGCCCTGGAGCGGGTGGCGGAGCTGAAGGTCATGTCGCGTGCCCGCCCCGGCGACAAGCAGCGGCTGGTGCAGCTGCTGCAGCGGCGCGGAGCCATTGTGGCCGTGACGGGCGACGGCACCAACGACGCGCCTGCCCTGAACTATGCCCATGTGGGCCTCTCGATGGGGACAGGCACCTCGGTGGCCAAGGAGGCGAGCGACATCACCCTGATGGACGACTCCTTCCGCAGCATAGGCACCGCCGTGATGTGGGGACGCTCGCTCTACAAGAACATACAGCGCTTCATCCTCTTCCAGCTCACCATCAACTTTGTGGCCCTCTTCATTGTGCTTGTGGGCTCGATGGTGGGCACCGAGCTGCCCCTCACCGTGACACAGATGCTCTGGGTGAACCTCATCATGGACACCTTTGCCGCCCTGGCTCTGGCCTCCATCCCTCCGAGCCGCAGCGTGATGCACGAGCGTCCGCGCCGCCCCTCGGACTTCATCATCAGCCCCTCCATGGGCTATGCCATCGTGGGCACGGGGCTCTGCTTCTCCGGCCTGTTGCTGGGCGTGCTGCTCTACTACGAGCAGGGCACCCCCGAGGGGCTGACCCCGCGGAGGCTGACCATCTTCTTCACCCTCTTTGTGCTGCTGCAGTTCTGGAATCTCTTCAATGCCCGAGTCTTCGGCACCACCGACTCTGCCTTCCGAGGGCTGAGCCGATCGATAGGCTTGGAGACCATCGCCCTGGCCATTCTGGTGGGGCAGTTCGTCATCGTGCAGGTGGGTGGGACAGTGTTCCGCACGGTGCCCCTCGATGCCACTACCTGGCTGTTCCTCTTCGGTGTGACCTCACCAGTATTGTGGGTAGGCGAACTGATACGCTACATTCAACGTCTGAAACAACAGAACCATGGATATAAAAAACGTTAGAAACTTGATTCTCGACCTCGGCGGTGTGTTGCTGGACCTCAACCGCCCCCGTTGCATCGAGCAGTTCCGCCAGTTGGGCCTGACCGACATCGAGCGGATGCTTGACGTGAGCCACCAGCAGGAGTTCTTCCTGAAGCTGGAGACGGGTCAGATAAGCAGTGACGAGTTTCGCGACTGCGTGCGCCACCACATAGGCCGCCCCGTGAGCGACGAGGCCATCGACGAGGCGTGGAACAGCTTCCTCGTGGGCATACCGGCCTACAAGCTCGACCTGCTGCTGGAGTTGCGCAAGGACTAAGTGGTCTATCTGCTGAGCAACACCAACGCCCTCCCCTGGGAGTGGGGTTGTCAGCATGCCATTGCCTACAAGGGCTTCAGCGCGGAGGACTACTTCGAGCAGGTGTTCCTCTCCTACGAGATGCAGCTGGCCAAGCCCAATCCGGCCATCTACCGGCAGCTGCTGGACGAGACCGGCATCCGCCCCGAGGAGACGCTCTTTATCGACGATTCGCCCGAGAACTGCAGCGTGGCACAGACGCTGTTCGGCATTTCGACCTATTGCCCCAAAGCCCATGAAGACTGGAGCCACCTCTTCCGCTGAGCCCACGCCCTGCGTAGCCACCATCGGTTTCTTCGACGGGGTGCACCTGGGACACCGCTACCTCATCCGTCAGACGCAGGAGGTGGCCGTGCGCCGCGGTGTGCCTGCCATGGTGGTGACCTTTGCCACCCATCCGCGCCAGGTGATGCAGCCCGGCTACCGTCCCTGCCTGCTCACCACCTGCCAGGAGAAGGAGGCCCTGCTGCAGGAGGCCGGAGCCGACCGCTGCCTGATGCTGGAGTTCACGCCACAACTGGCCCGACTCACCGCCCACGAGTTCATGACCCTGCTACACAGCCGGTATGGGGTGGAGGCGCTAGTCATAGGCTACGACCACCGCTTCGGCCACGGACGCAGCGAGGGATTCGACGACTACGTGCGCTATGGTCGCGAACTGGGCATGGAGGTCTGCCTGGCCCGCGCCTACTGCCTGGCTGACGGCACGGAGGTGAGCTCCTCGCGCGTGCGCCGCCTGCTGCAGGCCGGCGAGGTGGAGGAGGCAGCCTGCGAACTGGGCTACCGCTACTTCCTGAGCGGCACGGTGGTGGGCGGACATCGGGTAGGACGCACCCTGGGCTACCCGACGGCCAATCTGCAGCCCGACGACCCCTGCAAGCTGGTGCCTGCCGTGGGGGTCTATGCCGTCCGGGTGGAATGGGAGGGAGTGCCCCGTGCCGGTATGCTGAGCATCGGGCATCGCCCCACCGTGGACAACGGCACTGAACGGAGTATCGAGGTGCACATCTTCGACTTCGAGGGCGACCTCTACGGCCGTCGGCTCACGCTGACCTTCCTCAGCCGCTTGCGTGAGGAGCAGAAGTTTGCCTCCCTCGACGAGCTGGCCGCCCAGCTCCGCCTCGACGAGGAGGCTGCCCGCACCTGCTATGCATCCACCTTTCATTTGACTACTGACTGATATGACG
>CAMGAL010000077.1 GCA_946007445.1 uncultured Mediterranea sp. | reverse complement strand
CCCAGGTCTCCTTGGGGTCCCAGCTCCAGTAGTGCCCCCAGGCCTGCTTGGCCCAGATGGCGCCCGACAGCATCCCGAAGGTGAGGAATGCCACCCCGATGGTCACCAAGCGGTCGGTGGAGGCCAGGTAGGCGGGCGTATCTCTCCACAGGCCGGCCAGTGCCAGCAGGAAGGCGCACCCGAAGAGGCTGTAGGAGAAGATGTAGACCGTGACGTGGGGTACGAACCAGAGACTCTGCAAGGCCGGCATCAGGCTGCGGTCGTGCAGCTCGGGATGCAGCAGGTTGACCACTACAAAGACCGTGGCCACCACACCGGCAAAGAGTGGCATCCAGCGGTAGTGCCAGCGTCCGTACACCAGCAGGCCCGACACCAGCATGAAGAGCGCATACCAGAGGCGGGTCTCGCCCATCGTGCGCAGCGGCGGCCGTCCCAGTCCCATCCACAGACCAGCCACAAAGGCTGCATATACCAGGCATCCGCCAGCCATCAGCCACAGGGCAGCACGGCTGCATCCCTGCTCTCGGCGCAGGGCGGCCACGGCTCCTACGGCCCATAGCAGCAGGGCGGGGAGGGCAAAGGTGGGAAAGAGGCTCCAGGTCATCATGATACGTATCTTGTCAAAGGGTTCATTTGAGTTTCAGCAACATCACGCCCACACCTGCCAGCAGCAGTACGATGCCTGCCAGTAGCGGGTATTTCCATGGCTCGCGCACGATTTGCAGCACGCAGTAGAGCACCTCGCCCGTCTCTTCATCGCTTTGGTAGCTCATCAGGTAGAGTTCCTCGCCCGGGCGCACGGTGTAGGGGTCGTTCACGGCCAGCTCGATGGGGCGGCCGTCCAGCAGCAAGGTGGCAGCATACTGGGTAGGTTTGCCTGTCGAGGCATGGGTCTCCACCCGAAACTCCTCTAACTGCAGCTGGTAGGGTAACCGCTCCATCCATCCTCGGGTGTCGTACACCTTCGTGTCGGCAGTGTCGCGCCCCACCAGTGCCCGCCATTCCGAGGCATCGGCGGCACCTGCCGTGCCGCTCACCAGTGCCAGCCACAATCCCCCATGCACCAGCAGGAAAGCTCCGTCCCTGCGCCAGGAGGCGTGAGTCAGGCGGTGTATCAACAGGAGGGTCAGGTGCGCCATCAGGGCCACCATCAGTGCCACAAAGGGCCAGGAGGCAAACACCTCCGCGCCCCTCACACCTCCCCACAGGCAGGCCGCTAAGGTCAGGATCAATAGGCTGCAGGCCATTCGCGCCGAGCGTAACGTCGCCACCCAATGCCGCCGGCCCCACTCCCGCTCACACACGTAGAGCAGAGCCGTAGCCGCAACCACCAGCGCCCCGTTCAGAGGGAACGCCAGCCACTCCAGATGGGGCGAACCTGCCCATACCTGAAGCAGCACGAAGGGCAACAGATAGGCCGTCAATCCTTTCCACATAGGCTCAAGAGTAGAGAGTCCACAGACTCGGCCACCGCCTCACGGCTCCAGTCGGCCCGGTTGGCAAAGACCAAATAGAAGAGGTCGAGCGAGGGGAATCGCCCCTCGAAGATATAGAATCCCCCGTTGTCGCCCGTGTGGTAGATCTTCAGTGGGCGGTCGGGGCGATGTTCGATGAACCAGCCGTAGCCATAGTCCGTATCAGGGATGTCGGTAGCGATGCGTGGCGTGTGCAGCTCGCGGCGCAGCGAGTCGGAGAGCAGTGTGCCGTGGTAGAGCGTTGCGTCCCATCGCAGGAACTCCCTCGGCGTGGTGTAGATGCCACCGTCGGCCTTGGTGCCGAAGAAGTTGGCCTCGCCGTAGTCGCACTCCTGCCACTGCCCCTGTGCGTCGCGCTCGTAGCCATGCGCCATGCGGGGTATCCGTTTCTCGGGCTCGAAGTAGGTGGTTTCCGCCATCCCGGCAGGCAGGAAGAGGTGGTTGCGCATCCAGAGGTCGAACATATCGCCCGTCACCTGCTCTACTATCATCAGTACCAGCTGGTAGGTAGGATTTTGATACTCATATCGGCTACCGGGCTCGAATGCCAGCGAGTCCAGTTGCTCCAGATAGCGGCATGATTCCTCCTCCTCGCAGTAGCGCTTGAACTCCTCTACGTTGCTGTACTGCGTCTGGTTGGTGGCCGTGTATCGTGCCCAGGCCTTGGGTGTGCGCGGGCGGGCATCAGGCAGTCCGCTCGTGTGCGACAGCAGGTGGCGCAGGGTGATGCGGTCATAGAAGGGGGCCCGGAAGCGGGGGAAGTACTTCTTCACCGGATCGTCCAGTGAGAGCAATCCCTGTTCAGCCAGCAAAGCCAGCGCCACAGCCGAGAATTGCTTGGAGACGCTGCAGATGTTGAACATCGTGTGCGGAGTGATGGGGGTCACACTGTCCAACCGAGCCAGACCGAAGCATCCTTCGTAGAGGATGGAGTCGCCCCGAGCCACCAATACGGCGGCACCCGGCTCGTCAGCCGGGAAGAGAGAGGAAAATAGTGAGTCCAATCCCGTGGACAAAGGGTCGGCATCCCCACGGGGGGAGGGGTGGCAACCGGTCAGACAGAGCCCGATGAGCACTCCTGCAACGAGGAGGCAGAGAGGCGAGGTGTACTTCATATGCGTTCGTTTTGGTGGAAGTGTAACCCTTAAAAGTTGGGGACAAAGATAGGAATTTGGATGGAGAAATGAAAGATGAGACCTACATAATTGATGATTCCGGACGAAACAACAAAGAGGCGCATCCTCACGGACACGCCTCTCCCTCATTTCAACATAACTAACGTAATAGACAGAATCAATAACCAGGATTCTGCCAAAATCCTTCCTGCTCGGAAGTATAGTTGAGCACACCGTCGGCCGACTGGGATACAGTGGCGGATACGAAGTTGGTCACGCCCTGAATCTGTGCTTCGGGGATGGGACGGTAGTAGTGCTTGGTTTCGATGTTGTTCTTGGCCTGAGCGTTGTACTTCTTCACACGGTCGATGAGGGTGTGGGTGCGCTTCAGGTCGAACCAGCGCTGCTGCTCACCGCAGAGCTCCATGGCACGCTCGTCGAGGATGGTGTTGATGTCCACTGTACCTGTCAGACTGTTGTCCTGACCGCTGATGGCGCGGGCGGCACGCAGTTCGTTGAGGGTGGCGCGGGCAGCGCCGGCGTTGTTCTGGGCCAGCTGGGCCTCAGCCTTGATGAGGTACATTTCGGCCAGACGGAACACGATGGCATCGCGGGCAGAGATGTCGTGCGTGGGATAGGTGGCATCGAACACGTCGTCGAGGAACTTCTTGATGCCGGGGAAAGAGCACCAGCCACCAATCTTGTAACCCTTGTAGCGAGAGTCGCCGTAAACGTCGGACTTATCCTTGCTGGCTTCGGTGGGCAAAGCTACAGAGGGATCCATGGACGAATAGACGGGGATGTCGCCACCAGCCATGAACTGGATGCGGTAGCGGTTCTTGGCCCATGCTTGACGTGCCTGACCCTCGGGAGAGTCGCCGTCCAGCGGGCAGAAGTAGATAGCAGTGTCGCCGGCGTTGAAGTAGTTGCCGTCAGCCTTCAGAGCATCTTCGGGGGCTACGCTGAACTGACCCATCAACGGATAGTTCTTGGCACTGCCCTCCAAGCCATAGGCCATGTTGTAGTGGGTCAAGAGGGTAGCATCGGTGCGCTGGTCGGTGGCACGGTTGCTCTCCATGAGGCGCCACAGGTAGAGTGAAGGCAGGTAGCGCGTGAATCCACGGCTATAGGGCGAATAGTAGGGGGCGATGTAGATCTTCTCGTTGGTCTTGGTGTTGGTCACGTAGAAGGTGTTCTCGGCCAGAGCACGAACGAAGACTTGCTTGCCGTTGCCGCCCAAGTCGCTGACACCGTTGTTCCACATAGAGACGAACATGAGGTTCATGGCGCTGCCGCCACGGCTGTAGCCGGTACGCGTGATCAGCGAGTTGTAGCTCAGTTTGCTGCCGCTGGAGCTGGTCTTGTAGCGGTAGGGGATGCAGTTGACGGTCGTCTTCAGGTCACCGTCATAGTAGACACCCCAGATGGCCTCCTTGTTGGCATTGATACCCTCGTTGGCCAAACTCCAAGTGTCTGAGTAACGAGAATAGAAAGAAGCGCCGGCGTTGGCGATGACATCTTCGGCAGCGGCCTGAGCCTGTGCGTAGTACTCGCTCTTGCCCAGCCAAGAGGCAGCGAAGAGCAGGGTGCGTGCCTTGAGGGCCTGAGCGGCATAGTAGGTGGCATGGCCTTCGGCGGTAGCCTGATTCTTGGTCATGACGTTGGCCTTCTTGAAGTAGTCGAGCGAGAGGTTGATGTCGTCCAGAATTTTGGCGATGACGTCAGCCTCGGGCATACGGGTGGGGGTGGTATTCACAGTGCTGATAGGAGCATCGTTGTAGGGAATAGGACCCCACATGGCCACCATCTGCAGGTAGTAGAGGGCGCGCAGGAAGTGGGCTTCGCCCAGGTAGGCATTCTTCTTGCTGTCGTCAATCACGGTGTTCAGAGGCACGTAGTGGATGGCGTTGTTGCAAACGTCCACAGCGCAGTAGAAGAGTTCCCAGTAGTGGTCGAAGCAGGCATCGTCGGCCGTGTTGCCATCGAGGCTGGTGGCGGTGATGTTGTAGGAGTTGAGCGATTTCTGCTTGTTGTCGTAGCCGAAGTAGAAGACGTCGGTACCCATCTCGGAGAGAGGCTAGCCGGCCTCTTTGCCCCTCCATCCGCGTGAGTAGGAGTAGCAGGAGTTGACGAGTCCCTGATTTCCGGCTGAGGTGCTGTATGTCAAGTCGGCGGTCATGCCTACTTTGTTTTCCTCCTCCAGGAAGTCGGAGCAGGAAGTGGTGCCCAGCGTCAAGGCTGTGGCAGCCATCAATATGCTAAGTATCTTTTTCATGCTAATATGGAATTTTCAATTAAAACTGAAGGTTCACACCCATAACGACTTGCTTCTGCAAGGGGAAGCTGATGCTACCGCCACGTTCGGGGTCGTAGTTGTCGACGCTGCTGAAGGTGAAGAAGTTCTTGAGCGAACCGTAGATGCGAGCGTTGGCCAGGCCAATCTTGGAAATCAATGTCTTGGGCATGTTGTAGGTGAGCGTGATGTCCTTAATCTTGAAGTAGTCGGCCTTCTCCCAGTAGAAGACGGTCTTGTAGTTGCTGTAGGTACCCTGCTGCGAGCTGTTCAGACCCGGAGAGGGGAACTTAGCACTGGGATTGTTGGGGGTCCAGTAGTCGAGGTTACCCCAGTTGGCTGACTCGTAGTTGAGCTGCGAGTTCATGTCGTACTTCATGTAGCCACCCAGACGGGCATAGAGCTGTACGCTCAGTGAGAAATCCTTGTAGGTGAAGGTGTTGTTCATACCGAAGATGTGCTTGGGCGAACGCTGGTAGACGCGCTTGTCGTCTTCGTCGATGAGGCCGTCCTGATTGCGGTCGATAATCTTCACCGTACCGGGGTCGCCGTAGTGGGCCATGGGAGCCTTCACTTCAATGCCCTTGGACTTCATGTCACTGACGTACTTCTCGTATTCGCCTACGCCCCAGATGCCGTTGCTCTCGTAGTCGTAGAAGATGGAGACGGGTTCACCCACGATGAGGGCGGTGTAGCCGCTGATGTTGCGGTCGAGGCCGTCGGCCAGCTTGTCGAGCTTGTCGGTAGAGTGTGTGTACGACCAGTTGGCATCCCACTGGAAGTCCTTGCTGTTGATGAGCTGGGTGTTCAGCGATACCTCGATACCCTGACCGGAGCTCTCGCCCACGTTGGCCAGTACGGAGGTGAAGATTGATGAAGCGGGAGCGCTCTTGTAGTAGAGCAGGTCGCGCGTCTTGTTGAAGTAGTAGTCGATGCTACCTGAGATGCGGTTGTTGAAGAGTCCGAAGTCCAGACCGAGGTTGATGGCCTGAGTGGTCTCCCAAGAGAGGCCAGGATTGCTCATCGAGGCGGGAATCATGTCGGTGCTGCCCGGTACGGTGGGGGTCAGCGTGGCCAGTGTCTGATAGGGGTCGACAGCGGCGTTACCGGCGATACCGAACGAAGCGCGCAGCTTGAGCGATGACAACCAGTCGGAGTAGCGCTGCATGAAGCTCTCCTCGTTGACACGCCATGCCAGAGCCACAGAGGGGAAGTAACCCCACTTGTTGCCTTCTGCCAATACAGAAGAACCGTCGGCACGGATAGAGGCTGTCAGCAGGTAGCGCTCATTGAACTTATAGTTGGCACGGGCGAAGAAAGAGAGCATGGCCTGCTTCACATAGGAACTGCTGATAGAGGGATCGATGATCTTCGTCACATCATAGAAAGAGCTCTTGTAGTAGTGCTCCTTGCCGGCATCACCGTAGATGGAGTTGCCTTCGCTTACCGACTGGCTCATTTCATGGCCGAGCAGGATGGTGAGGTCGTGCTTGGACTGGCCGAAGTTGGTGTTGTAGTTGATGGTGTTCTGCCAGGTGAAGCCCGTGTTGACATCCTGAGCATTGCTAATATAAGAGGTAGCAGGGCTCTGGTAGCGGCCTTGCGACTCGTAGTCTTGATAGAGACCCGTGCGGGTGTTGCGGCGGCTCACCGAGAAGAGCGACTTGGCTACGAGGCCCTTCATGGGAGTGAGCTGGATGTAGGCGTTTCCGAAGAAACGGGTGCTTTCGATGTTCTTCTGATAGGCTCCCTCTACGTCGTCAAGCAAGGGGCTGCAGTGGGCGGCATACCAGGGGTTAGGCGTGGCATTGATGCTGCCATCTTCCAGGTAGGGGTGGGTGATGGTGGTCATCTTGAGGGCCTGGTTGTAGACACCGCTGTTGCGGGCATCGTTGCTGCGATAAGTGTACTTCAAGCTGGCACCTACCTTCACGAGGTTGCTGATGGTGTGGTCGATGTTGGCACTGAGGTTGTAACGAGCCAACTTATCGTTCTCCATGATACCGTTGTTGTACATGCTGGCCAGCGAGAGGCTAAAGTTGGTCTTCTCGCTACCGCCGCTGACGCTCACCTCGTAGTTCTGAGTGAGGCTGTTCTGCAGCAGCAGGTCAATCCAGTTGGTGTAGGACTTGTCGTTGTAGATGTCCATGACAGAGGTGCCGTCTTCGAGTTGCACGTTGAGCACGTCTTCGGGCTTGCATACTGTGCTGCCCCAAGCGCCGGTGGACTCATAGGTGGCATAGTTGTTCTGGTAGTCGGCCTTGTCCATCAAGCGGCGTACTTCCTTGTCACCATACATGGGCTCAGCCGTCTGTGTGGGGCTGTTGAACGACCAGTAGGCATTGAGGTTGACCTGCGTCTTGCCGGCTTTACCGCGCTTGGTGGTGATGATGATGACACCGTTGGCACCCTTGGTACCATAGATAGCAGTAGAAGAGGCGTCCTTCAGGATTTCCATCGACTCGATGTCCGAAGCGGGAATATCCATCGTCGAGCCGTACTCCACACCATCCACCAGGATGAGGGGGCTGTTGCCGGCAGAGATAGAACGGTTACCACGCAGGGTCATCGAGATGCCTGAACCGGCTTCACCAGAAGAAGTCTGGATGTCGAGACCGGGCACCTTGGCCTGCATGGCGCTCATGGCATTGTTGGAGGCTACCTTCTGCAGGTCTTCGGTCTTCACGGAAGAGACCGAACCGGTGAGGTCGCGCTTCTTTACGACACCATAACCTACGACTACTACCTCTTCGAGCGACTGCGAGTCTTCCTGCAGAGTCACCTTGATAGAGGTCTGGTTGCCTACCGCAATGGTCTGCGTCACATAACCGATAAATGAAATTTGGATTTTGGCATTGGGCTGTACGGTCATCTTGAAGTTACCGTCGATGTCGGTAATCAATCCGTTCGTCGTCCCCACTTCCAATACGTTTGCGCCTATCACCGGTTCGCCGGTACCATCGATGACGGTACCTGTAATCTCACGTCCCTGTGCAAAAGCGACCAAACACAACATACTCAATGATAGAGTAGCGAATGCCCTTTTGGCAAGTCTTTTTAGATTCATACGTCTGTTTTTTATAGTTAGTAATAGATTGAATAAGCTAACTGGTCGTTATCGAGCACAAAAGTAGAGGGAATAGGAGAATTTGATGGAGAAATAATGTTTTTTGTTTGTTTAAAAATCGGTTATTAACAGTCCAAACCTCAAAAAACATCCATTTCATCGAAAAAATCAGGGCTGTAGAGTAGCTGCTACTGCCTCGGCACATCGCTCGCCATCGATGGCTGCCGACACGATGCCACCGGCATAACCGGCTCCCTCGCCGCAGGGGAAGAGGCCACGCAGACGGACGTGCTGCAAGGTGTCGTGTTCGCGCACGATGCGCAGAGGTGAAGAGGTGCGCGTCTCCACACCGATGAGTATGGCATCGTTGGTCAGGAAGCCTCGGCTCTGGCGACCGAACTGCAGGAATCCTTGGCTGAGGCGATGGGCAATGAAGGGGGGAAGCCAGAAGTGGAGGGGTGAAGCCACTAGACCCGGAGCGTAGGAACTCTCGGGCAGGTCGAAACTGAGCTTGCGATGGCAGAAGTCGGACATGCGCTGGGCGGGAGCCGTCTGCTTGCGTCCGGCCTGCAACCAGCAGAGGCGCTCCAGCTGTTCCTGGAAGTGGAGCATCCGAAGCGGTGTCGGCACTGCTTCAATCGGTTCGGCTCCCTCGATGAGTAACTCCGGCTGATCGAGGTCTTCGGGGTGCAGCTCCACCACCATGCCGCTGTTGCTCCAGCGCGAACCTCGGTTGCTGGGGCTCATGCCGTTGACCACCACCTGCTCGGGACCGCTGGCGGCAGGAACAACAAAGCCTCCCGGGCACATACAGAAAC
>CAMGAL010000076.1 GCA_946007445.1 uncultured Mediterranea sp. | reverse complement strand
TGAAGATAGCAGGGTTAATCTTATATAGATTCTGAAACTCGTCTATCACAATCGTGAAATGCCTATGGGTGGATTCTTCCATAATCACCTTGAACAGATCCCGAAATTTTGCCACTTGACCATACACATGAATGCCTAATTGTTCGTCCAGTTCACGTTGAAACTTCTGACAAAGCGCGGCCTCACTGTCTTTCGACACAAACAGATAAGCCCATCTTATACCATCCAGAGCATGGGTGATGAGTGATGTCTTACCGACACGGCGTCTTCCAGTCAACACCGTGAATACGGCTGTGCTATATGCCTGACGCTCATTCTCCTGCAGTATGCCTATTTCATTCTTTCTGTCGTAGAATCTCATAATGTAAACCGCTATTTATATAAATGCCCATTTATATTTCCGTGGCGAAGTTACATATAATCTACGATAACGTCAAACGATTAGCCGTAATTTTTGGTTCTTCTACCTATTTATCAAACAGCGTGCCGAACATAATAAAAGGGTGGCAAAGCATGAACCTTGCCACCCTTATTTCATGGATTAACTCCAATTATTGCTTAGTCAGAAGCACCTGATATTACTTCTTCGTCAGCGTGCAGTAAATCTTGTCGGTTGTGGTGCGGCTCAGGTAGAGCTTCACCTCGTAGGTACCGGCTTCGGACACCTTGATGTTGGCACCATCCTGCGTCAGGTCGTCTGCCGAACCACCTACGTTGATGTCCCATCCGTCATTGGCACGGAACTTCATTTCGTCAGCAGCCAACTCTACGGTAACCTCCCAGCAATCCTCTTCCTTGTTGTAGGTCATGTTGGTATCATCATTCCAACCACCGGGCTGTGCAGGGCCAATGATGCCCCAAGAGGTCTCGGTGAAGGTCAGTGTAGCATCCATCACGTTGGCCACAATCTGATAGAAACCAGCCTGCGTGCAGTTTATGTTGCCACCGGGTGTAGTTCCCGCTACATTACCGACATAGTTGGTGAAATTGCTGGTGTTGTATTCGCCATCGGCCCAAGCTCTGCCTTTGGTGAACTTGAATTCGCCATCCATGTAGCTATAGCCTGTATAGATACCGTTAAACAAATCTGTCTTCAGCGCTGCTGCCGTGGCAGGAGTCCAGCTCTGATGGTTGCCCGGTACATAGATGAACTCTTCGGTGGGGAAGGCTGTGCTGATGACCTGCACCTTATAGGGGTGAGAAGCCACGCTCAGAACCACCTTATATTCGCCGGTCGGCTTGTCCATCTTGTAGTTGCCACCGCTGAAGTCACCACCTTCGCCGATAGAGTAGTCCCAGCAGTCATTCAGACGGAACTTGAACTCCTTGTCTTCGGTCAGCGTGGTCACTACACTGAAGCTGTTGGTAGCTGCATCGTAGGTCATCTTGGTCTCTTCGCTCCAACCTGAGGGAACAGCGTCACCGATGATACCCAGTGTCAGGACTTGCTGCATCTCCAGCGTGTTGAGCTTCTTGTTGAGGCTGATGCGATAGAAGCCGGAGGGCACCTTGATGTTAGCAGAGCCTACACTGTTACCACTACCTACGGCAAAGCCCTTGTCGGTCGATACGGCGAAGTCGTCGCTACCGAAGTCACCTTCCCATGCGGGTACGGGAGAGAACTTGAACTCTACATCCTTACCATCTTCTGTCGTGAGGTCTATGAATCCCTCGAACAGTCCCTTCTGCGTGCTGCTCTGTGGCAGAGTCTTGGCCGAAGCGGGGGCCCATCCCTGGTAGCTGCCCGGCAGGTAGTAGCAGTCGGGATAGGTAGCTACATAGGTGGTGATGTTCATCTTGACGGGTACTGAAGGCACACCGGCGGGATAGCTGTCCGAGTAAGCAATCACGGTCAGATCCAGGTCGCTGGCAGCGGCTTCGGGAGCACCGGCAGCTACAGCCAGTTCGTTCAGGCCATCCACGGTGGTGGAGCAACTGGTGGTTGCCAAACCGGTAGCCACACTCTTGGGTTCACCACCGTTGTAAGAGATGGTCACGTCGTAGGTGATAGCCTCGTTGTAGTTCAGACGAGCAGGTTCCCACTCCAGCAGCTTGATTTCGCCCATGGGGTCGTTCACGTCGAGCACGATTTCAGGAACCAGTGCCGTAGCTACAGCCGATACGGCATCGCCATAGGCATAGATGGTAACGGACTGCTTTTCAGAATCCACCGAAGAGATACCATCGGAGGCGTTCACATAGAAGTTCACGCTGTAAGAGTCATTCTTGGGCAGGTAGGAGAGTCCGGCCAGCTGGCTGCGGAAACTCTCTTTGGAAACTGTGAGGCTCTGGCCGGCAGAGGTACCCACAGCGACAGGACTCTCTTCGCCATACTGCATATACACCGTATAGGAGACGTTGCCTTCGAAGAAGCGGGCTGCGGTCCATGCCCAGGTAATGTCTTCGCTCATGGTGTTCTGAGTCATCAGAATCTTACCGTTGTTGACCAGCTCAGGAGCGGTGGGAGCGGTGGAGAATGCGTCTTCCGCATCTTCCTGGCATCCTGTGGCAGCTACCGAAACGATAGCCGCCATGAACATATATTTCAAGTATTTCAACATAATTCTTGTACTGTTTAAGATGATTAATCTTGGATTACTGTGCTACAAACTCCAGCACGTAGGGAGTGCGGTTGGCATGCAAAGTCACAACGTATGTACCTGCCTTGCCCACCTTGATGTTGTCACCGCCTGCACTCAGTTCAATGCCGCCGGGGATAGCAGCGCTTGCTGCAGAACCACCCCAGTTGGTACCCCATGCAGAGTCAACGCGAATCTTCACTTCGTCATCGGCACCCAGTGCAATGGGAGCGGTCTTCCAAGTGCTGCTCAGGTAATCATAGGTGAAGAACTCGTCGCCGTTCCAACCGTTGAACGTGCCGATGAGGCCCAGCTTGCTACCTACGGTGTTCTTGTCGATGGTCATCAGACCCTTGTTGACGGTCAACTCGAATACACAGCCTTCGCCCAGAGGAACGGAGAGGTTGCTGTCGCTCTGGTCAGGACATGCCCAAGAGGGAGTCAGGTAGTTGTAGCCCCAGTTGTCGCCGCTCCAGTTGCGCTGAGCCACCACCTTGAAGTAAGAGTGGGTAGCATCGGCACTACCGTTGCTGAAGTCGCACATACACTTGTAGATGTTCGTACCGCCACTGGTCTCGTAGAAGATGGCTGCATTGTCGATATCCCAGCTGCCGGTAAACTCACCGCAGAGGAAGAGTTCGCCCAAAGGAGCGGCAAAGGTAGTCACATTGAAGCTGTTGGAACTGTTGGAGGAGATGGCCTCGAATTTATCTGTTCCGTTCACCTGTGCCGTTACGTAAGCCTGAATGCTGATGGTTTCGTTGGGATTGTAGCCCAATCCGTTGATGACGGCTCCATTGATGTCGCTCTTGCTCAGAGCCAGCACCGTCTCCGAAGTGGTTCCGGCCAACGTAGAGTTGGTACCATCGGTCAGATAGAGAGAATAGAGTACCTGCAGGGGCAATCCGAAGTCGGCCTTGCTCCAGGTGTAGACCACTGTCTCTGCCTTCACGTTGTCGCCGTTCACAATCACGTCGTTGCATTGCCCGATGACGGGAGCAACAAATTTGTCGGGGGTAGCTATCTGCAGCTCGTCGATGTCGGAATCGCAGGATGCGAAAGCCAGGGCAGCCGCAAACAACATGATATTTTTCAGAAGTTTCATAATCGTTTTATTTCAATTAAGTGTGATACGTAGATTAATAACCGGGGTTCTGCGTCAGGTTGGGGTTGGCCGTCACGTCGCTCAACAGCAACGGATAGATCGTGCGGAAGCTGGGCAGAGAGACCTTTCCGTTGGGCACGCCACCCTTGTAGGGCCAGGGGAACTGGGCGGAAGTGAAGTAACCATAACGGATGAGGTCCACACGACGATGACCTTCCCACATCAGCTCGCGGGCACGCTCCTTGAGCAGGAATTCGAGGTCTACATACGACTGCTCGGACACACCGGCACGCTGGCGCAGTGCATTGACGTAGCCCAGTGCCGTTGCATCGTTGGTCTGACCGCCGGAGAGACGGGCCTGAGCCTCTGCATAGATGAGGTAGATTTCGCCCAAACGCATCATGGGGAAGTCGGCCGACGAGAATTTCGAGTAGTCTTCCGAAGAGGTCAGCGTACCGTCAGACTTGCGGCTCGACCACTTCCAGCACTTCCAGCCGGTCTTCACATCATCGATGGCAAAATCCTTCGTGCAGCCTACATTGGAGAAGAAAGCACGCTTGTCGCTGGCTGCCATGTCGTAGCCGATGCCTGTTCCATTCCATTCCACACCCTTCAGTTCGAAGTATTCTACATACTCATTGGGCACGTGGTAACCGTTCCAGCGCTCACGAGTAATCATGGAGCCGGCGGGCTTGTTCAGGTATGCGGCAATAGCCGAGCTATTCGCATCATCGAGAGCACCCGATACGAGGTGAGTCGTGCCGCCCCAGCTCTGCGTCTTGTCGCTGTCATAGCTGATGGCAAAGATCAGTTCACCGTTGGCATTGGCATTCTCGGAGTTATCTTGCAGGAAGAGTTGCTCATAGACAGGGCAGAGCTTGTAGCTACCTGAGTTAATGACGGCCGCAGCGGCATCCTTGGCCTCTTGCCAGCGAGCCTTGCCGGTATAGACCTCTGCATTCAGGTACATACGAGCCAGCAGAGCCTGTGCGGCTCCCTTGCCTACGCGGGGATAGGTACCCTTGTCGGGCAGCTGCTCCTCGCCGCTCATGATGTCTTTCAGTTCGCCTTCAATCCAGTTGAAGAGTTCGGTACGACCTATCTGGGTGGGGAAGTCGCCGCCAATGTTCTCCTCGGTAGCGAAGGGAGGATTGCCATAAAGGTCCATCAGCATCCAGTAGGCGTAGGCACGCAGGAAGCGGGCCTCGGCACGCAACTGCTTCACACCGTCGATGCTGGAGTCTTTGGTCTGTGCCAGATACTCATTCACTCGGGTAATGGTCACCATGCCACGGCTATAGACCGCCACGGTAGCGGAGTTGGAAGCGGATGTCCAGCTGCCATACTGCGTCTCGCTGATGTAGCTGTCGCCCCAAGTACACTTGAAGGCATCGGCCGACATCTCATTGAGGATGACATACTGACGAACCAACTCGCTCTGTCCGGCATCGCTCACGGAGATGTCCGACGTGCCCGGATCATTCTGGCTCACCAACGAATAGGAGCCATAGATGTATGCCAATCCCTGTTCCAGACCTTCCTTGGTGCTGTATGACTCTGAAGCCGTCTTGTCGGTAGAGTTCAAAGGCAATGTGTCGAGGTCGCCCAGGCAGGAGGTCATTGTCAGTGCCGAAGCGGCGATTGCCATGCTGTATATAAATCTTTTCATAATCGTACGTTGTCTATGGATTAGAAATTAATGCTCAAACGGAGAGTGTAGAGACGGGGACGCGGAATGAGGTTCTGGTCCACACCGTCGAGAGCGGTCAACTCAGGATCCAGTCCGCTGTAGATGGTGATGGTGAATACGTTCTGTACCGATGCACCGACGCGGATCTTGCCGCCCCAGTTTCCAATCTTCTCGAACGTGTAGCCCACGTTGATGTCGTCCAGACGGAGGAACGAGGCGTTCTCCAGGAACATGTCGGAGTACTGCTGGAACTCGCTCAGCGATTCTGTCCAACCGGTCTTCAGGCAGTACTTGGAGAGGTTGTTGATGTAGCCCTTCGAGTAGTCGTCGGAGTAGGAAGTGGCGTTGTTCTTGGCAATCTTGTTCAGGGCATAGCCACCCAGCGAACCGTGTGCGTTGAATCCGAAGTCCCACTGCTTGTAGGTGAACTGCGAGCCGAAGCCGAAGAAGAACTTCGGAGTGATGCTCTTGCCGGTCACATAGCGGTCGTCAGAAGAGATCTTGCCGTCGCCGTTGCGGTCAACGAATACGTTTTCAATGGCCTTGCCATTCTCGTCGTAAGCCTGCTGGTAGAGGTAGTAGGGGTAGGGGGTGTAGCCTACGCGGTGCAGCGAGGTGTAACCGTCGTTGCTGCTCATGGAAGCACCGGTGGTGGTACCTATGTCGTTGGCATCGGCATATTTGTTCAGCTTGACAATCTTGGTGCGTTGGAAGGTACCGTTCAGGTTGATGGTCCAGCGCATATCCTGCTTCTGGATGGGGATGATGTTCAGGTTGAACTCCAGACCCTTGTTCTCCATGTCACCTACGTTAGAGAATACGCGGTTGGAGAAGTTGGAGCCCATCGGCACGGTCACATAGTTCAGCAGGTCGAAGGTCTTGCGCAGGTAGGCATCCACGCTACCGTTGATGCGGCCATTGAAGAAGCCGAAGTCGAGACCGACGTTCCAAGTCTCGGTGGTCTCCCACTTGATGTTGGGGTTATAGGCATTGGGAGCCAGCGTGTACATATAGCCGTTGCCCATAGGAATCATCATGTTCAAGCCTGAAGACTGGGTGTACTTGGCCATGTAGTCGTAGAGGTGATCATCGCCAATGTCCTGCTGACCGGTACGACCCCAGCCGAGGCGCAGCTTCAAGCTGGAGATGGGTGTCGTGTCGCTCTCCTTGATGAACTTCTCTTCGGCAATGTTCCAGGCGAACGCTGCAGAGGGGAAGAGGCCCCAGCGGTTGTCCTTGTGGAAGCGGGAAGAAGCGTCGTCGCGGACAGAGAATGTCAGCAAGTAGCGAGAGTCGAACGAGTAGTTGATACGACCGAAGAAAGAGACGAGGTAGAACTCGCGACGGTCGGTGGGTTGCTGCGTGTAGAGGTTGTTGGGGTCAACGCCTGTCTCATTATTATAATAGAGAGACTCGTTGTACTTCTTATAATAGTGCTGCCAGGAGTAACCACCCATGACGTCGAGGTTGTGTACGCCGAAGCTCTTGTTGTAGTCGGCATAGAACTCCAACAGGGTGTTGGCATTCTGCGTAGCGTAGGTCTTGTGGTAGTCCTGCGTGCCGTTGCGCTTGGCCAGAATAGAACCCAGCTCGTTGTAGTCATAACCCGTGGTGCGAGAGAAGTCGTAGGCCAAGTTCAGGTTCACTCTCAAATCTTCGAAGCCGTGAATCTTGTAGTCGAACTGGGCATTACCCATCGAACGCCACGTCTTGTTCTTGTTGTTGCGGTCGTAGAGTTGCGACAGAGGGTTGATGCTGGCCATGGTGTTGGCCGAGCCGTCAGAAGCCAGCCAGTTGGTGTAGCCGTTGCAAGAGTTGGCCGGGTCGTTGGAGTAAGGTGCAATGGTCGGCGAGAAGTCGATGGCACTGCCGATGGTACCGTCGTTGGGATAGTTAGCCTTGTTATAAACAGCCTTGGCATTCATATTGACGCTCAGGTGGTCATCCAAGAACTTGGGCGAGAGGCTGAACGACATGTTCAAACGCTTGTTGTCACCCACCTTCAAGGTAGCTTCGTCATACGTGTAACCCACGCTGGCACGATAAGGCAGCTTGCCATTCATGGCGTTGCCATAGACGCTGACGTTCTGGTCGGTAGAGAAAGCCGTGCGGTAGATGAGGTCCTGCCAGTCGGTGTTGGCCGTACCCATCAGCGCCTTGATGCCGTCCAGACGGGCGGTGCCGGCGTAAGCCTGCTCCACGAAGGCACGATACTCGTCGCCGCTCATCACGTCCAGCGTAGAGGTGTTCTGCTTCAAGCTGTAGCTGCTGCTGTAGCTCACCTTGGGCTTGTCGCCACTACCCTTCTTCGTCTGGATGATGATCACACCGTTTGATGCACGGCTACCATAGATGGCGGTGGCAGAAGCATCCTTCAGCACGGTGTAGCTCTCGATGTCGTTGGGGTTGACCGAAGCCAAGGGGTTACCCATACCGGCACCGTCGCCCGTCATAGGGATACCGTCAATCACAATCAGCGGGTCGTTGCTGGCGTTCAGTGAGGCAGCACCACGGATGCGGATCGTAGCCTTACCCGTGGGGTCACCCGAGGGAGGAGTCACCAACAGGCCCGGCACCTTACCTTGCAGCATCTGGTCGGGAGAAGTGACGGCACCGCGGTTGAGTTCTTCTGCCTTGATGGCCGTTACCGAACCGGTCAGGTCGTTCTTCTTCACCGAACCGTAACCGATGACCACCACCTCGCTCAGCAGCTCGGAGTCGTCTTTCATCTCTACCAGTACCGTGGGAGCAGCCTCCACTTCGGTCGTCTTGTAGCCGATAAATGACACTTGCAGAATCGCTCCCTTGGGAACCGTGAGTGTGAAGTTACCGTCCATGTCGGTAATCGTACCGTTCGACGGATTTCCTTTTTCGATGACGTTGGCGCCAATCACTTCACCTAAGGCATCTTTGACATGTCCTTTCACGGTGATGTTTTGGGCGTAAACGCCTACAGACAAGAATAACCCTAAGACAAGGGTCAGAATCGTTTGACAGATTCTCAGATTAACTTGCTTCATACATCAAAATTAAAGTTAACACTATAAATAATACAATTAAATTCTCTCAGCGCCGCCCATACAGACGGCTCGACAAAAATAGGACTTTTCCCGATAATGCAGGTGATGAAAGGGAAGGAAAAGTATGCAAGAAGCCGTGCAATCGTTTGCACCATCGTCCCTACACCCCCTCCTTATTTCCACCATACACCATCGGCTTCCGCCCCAACTATGTGGCCTTGTCCATGAAGAAGTATGTTTCGAGCAGTTATAGTATCTGGAACTCTGAGTTCAAGTAGTTGAAACCAGAAGTTTCAGTTACTTGAAACTCATCGAGAAGTCGTATTCATTTCGGTTGCCAGTTTATTTGCGGCAATAACGAATGTTCTTGCATTTCTCTTGAAAGAAACACATCAGTTTCCATATGGTGCAAACG
>CAMGAL010000075.1 GCA_946007445.1 uncultured Mediterranea sp. | reverse complement strand
TGACCATGCCGTAGTCGTCGATCTTGGCGCTGCCCAGCTTGAAGAAGACAGCCATGGGGTTGGCCGTGGTCTTCTCCTTGACAACTTCCTTCACGACTTCCTTCACCTGAGCAGGTGCGTTCTTGGCAGCGGCCAGTTCCTTCTGCAGCTGAGCCACCTCAGCACGAGCCTTGTTGATCTCGTCGTTGTCGATAGCCTGAGCCTTCTTGCAGCAGCCGAAGCGCTTGCCGCCGAAGGTGTAGGCGAAGCCCACGTTCAGGCGAGCGGTAGCCTCTGCCTTGCGGCAGTCGCTGGCATCGCCGAAGAGTGAGGGAGCTACGCCCATACGGCCTTCCAGGTTGATGGCCCACTTCTCATTGAGGTTGTAAGCCAGCCCCAGACCTACGGTAGCACCAAAGCGAGCCTTCGTGCCGTCTTCTTCGTAAGCATAAGTCTGAGTTCCGTCCTGATGGATGGTGATTTCGGTATCTACGGCCTTGCCGATATTCATGGTCGGACCACCGAAGAGGTAAACGTCCAGCGCACGGTCGGGGTTATACTTGCCGAAGAGGTTGGTCAGGTTCAGCATAGCGTCGAGGTTCAGTTCGCCGAACTTCTTGCAGTACTGGTGGTAACCGTTGTCCTGGTCGTCAAGGCTCTGCCAGAAACCGCCAATCTGACCACGCACTCCCCATACGGGCGTGATGTACTTACCGAGCGAAATGTTGAAGTTGAGGGTGGGGGTATTCATACCGTCGTTGATAACGGCCATACCGCCTACGCCTACACCCATGAATATGTTCGAGGGCTTCTTTTCGCACTTCTTCTCCTGTGCGTTCACCGTGAGGCAGGCACCTGCCAGCAGCAGTGAAGCTATCATTACTTTACTTTTCATCTCTGTTCTTTTCATTTAATGTTAATGAACTGCGATTCTCGATTAGTCGGCAACTACGATACCACCACCGGCGTTGTCGCCACCGTGACCGTGACCGTGGCCGTGGCCGGCAGGTGCGTGGTCGTGACCTTCAATCTGCTGGTTGTCTTCAACGGTGCGGGTAGTAGCCCACTCGGTCGTCTCGATTTCACCCAAGAGAATCTTGTCGCCTGCGGCACGGGTCGAAGGCTCAGTCTCTTGCATGTAAACCGAATAAGTAACAATTGTCTCCTCATAGACTACGGTTACTCTGGTCTGAGAGTGTGAATATACGTTTACTTCTTCCGTAATCTTTTCCTCTACATAGGTCTGTTTGATGTTGCTAACGAGTCTGTCAATGAGCAGTACCTCTGCCAAATCCGAGGTGTAAATATTGACTTCGCTTACCTCCAGACCGGTCTTTTTGATCCAAGTAGCTGTGGTTGAATACCAGTAGTCGGTATAGTTGGGCTTAGAAGTATTCCAAGAAGTGGTTGTTGCTTCCACCTCGTCTCTATCCAAGACTACATTATATTCAGCTTCGGGAGTGTTCTTTGTCAGAACGATGGTCGGAGTGATATATACAGACTGACCGGCTGCCAAAGCGGGAACATTGACTACCAAAGTGGCAGAAACATCCTCGTAAGTAGCGGTTACAGTCACAGCCTGTGCTGCCAGAGCGGGGTTACCTGTGAAAGTGCTGGCAGGGCTGTAGGTTACGTTTACCTCGTTGTCGCCCAGCACGCGGCTCTCACCGTCTTCAATCAGGATTACATTCGCTTTCACTGATGCGGTAGCATTGATAGGCTCAACGTTTACATTGAACTCTTCCTTCTCGCAAGACGTGAAAGTGGTAGCCAAGGCTACTGCGGCTAATGCGAATATGGCATTGATGCCGCTCAAGAATTTCATCTTTTTCATTTTTGTTTTGAACATTAATAATTTAACAATTCTGACTTAATAAAATATGGATTAAAACTATTTTCTCCCATGATGTTGTCGCTCGCTTCGGCCTTGTACTGCCTGTAGTACAACTGCTCGTTGCCGGCATTGTACACGATACCCATGTTCGGCGAGGTATTGATGCGTGGCAGGTAGCCATGCCTCTTATACCGGCCGTAGGGTGGTAGCAGCACTTGGAACCGGAATCCGCCGTTGGCCCGCGCGTGCTCCGCCTTCATGGCATAGAATCCGATGGAGCAGTAGCGAAAGTGGCGAATCAGCTCGGCCTTCACACCCACCTCTTTCAGCAGATAACGCTCGCACTTGACAATTAGTTGGGTGTTGTAGGGTGTCCAGTAGAAACTGCCACCCACCGTCCATGTTAGCATCATTGATGTGTCGTAGTGGAGGCGGAAGCCATTCCAATATCCGAGGCCGGTATATCCCACACGGGCCATGGCCGCGAAGCGTTCGTCCTTGAAGGGGCGCCATAACTGCACGTCCACACCGTACTGGTCGGCATTGAAATAACCTGCCGTCACCTTGGCGAAGATGTTGGAGGGCAACCGGAAACGCTGTGACAGCGTCAAGTGTCCCGGATGTACCTTGTCTTCGAGCATGCCGTAGTCGTCGTTGTAGACGGGCACTTTCACCTGGGCGGCCAGCTTCATGCCTTTCCAGAAAGAGACTTCCACAGTCGGGTTGAGGTCTATCAAGACGTCGTAAATCTTGTTGAGCACCAGGTTACGGAAAGCCACTTGCGGATATACCAGAATATCAACCTTGAACAAAGAGCGATTTTTCAACTTCACCTTCCGTGCCTGCTTCCACTCGCTTCCCAACTCATAGGAGGCCTCCCAGTCATTGAGTGCGGCTTCTGCCAGCGTGTCACTCGCCGTGGCATGATAGAGGAGCGAAATCTGAGGAATGTTGTTGTCGAGCACTACGATGCGGCAGTCCTTTCCCACAGGCATCCCCTGCTTTTGAATGACATCAATGGCCTTGGCCAAGCCAATTCCATTCACGCGGTAGGCACTGTTCTGCAACACAAATACGCGTTCACTCTCCGTTTCGGCGCATCCTACGTTTTCGAAGCCCAGTCTGGTCAGCGTCAGCACTGCATCGTTGCCTTCCTGACTCTTGATGTCTTGGGCAAAAATACAGCATACCAGCGCTATCAACCAACACGTCAGCTTTCTGAACGTACTAACTTTCTGTGTGTCAGCCTCTATATGCCTTTTCATTCTTTCGTCCTTCATATGCCTATAGCACAGAATTTGGTGCAAAAATAGTGACTTTTTCTTTAGTAGCAAAGCTTTTTTATAAAATTCTCTACTTTTATATACAAAAAAGGTAAATGGGAACAATACGCTCTCCGTACCTGCGCCGTATCAACGCCCCTGTTTCTTCGCTCATTCTTCGCTCAAACACCGCTCCTATAGAGCGAAGAATGAGCGAAGGATGAGCGAAGGAAATACGGCGCGGGTAGGGAGTTGGTAGGGAGCAGGTGGCGATAAGGGTGCCAAATCTCGGGAGGAAAAAATCAGTTCCTCACGAGGTTCTTGAATTCCGAGGGGTAGGGAGTCTCGAACTCCATTTTCCGGCCTGTAATGGGGTGGTAGAAGCAGAGCTTGAAGGCGTGGAGGGCGAGGCGGTTCAGCGGATTGGGCATGTCTTCCCATCCGTAGCGGCCGTCGCCTACAATGGGGTGTCCCAGGTCGGCCAGGTGGACGCGGATCTGGTTCTTGCGGCCCGTTTCCAGCACCAGTTCTACGAGCGAGTAGCCTCCGGCGCGGCGGATGGTGCGGTAGTGGGTGATGGCTTCCTTGCCGCCATCGTCTACCGGGCTGGAGGAGACGTAGAAGGTACGGTCGGTGAGCCAGGAGCGCACCATGCCGGCGTTCTGTTCCATTTCGCCGCAGGCCACAGCCACGTAGCGGCGATCGTAGACAATTTCGTGCCAGTGGTCGCGCAGGGTGTGTTGGGTTTGTTCGTCTTTGGCAAACATCATCAGCCCCGAGGTATCGCGGTCCAAACGGTGTACGGCATAGACGCGGCGGTTTCTGCCTCCCGGTCGGCCTACAAATTCAAGCAAGATGGCGATGGCTGTCCGGTCTTTTTGACGTGCGGTGCCTCCCGAATGAAGACCTTGCATCTTCTCCACCACGATGAGGTAGGCATCTTCGTAGACTATCTTGAGCAGCTTGTGGCGGAACTCATGGTGTTTGCCTCGGTTGCGGTCTATCTCTACCCTCATGCCCGGTTTCAGTGGATAGTTGTACTGGGTGGTGATGACGTTGTCCACTAAAATGACACGGCTGGTGAGCAGGGCCTTCAGTTTGGTGCGGCTGGCCTGAGGCATCAGGGTGGCCAGGTATTGCATCAGCTCCATCGGCTCCTTCACGGTGTAGCCGGTGTATTGCGACATGGCGCGTGCTGTACGTTTTTCTTTCATCTCTTATCTTCTGGTTAATAGTACCACATTCTCTACATGATGGGTGTGGGGGAACATATCGACCGGCTGCACAGCCTCTACCCGATAGTCGGCATCGAGCAGCTGCAGGTCGCGGGCCTGGGTGGCGGGGTTGCAGCTCACATAGACGATGCGCTCGGGGGCGGCTTGCAGGATGACCTTCACCACGTCGCCGTGCATACCGGCCCGCGGAGGGTCGGTGATGATGACGTCGGGACGGCCGTGACGCTCCACAAACTCCTGAGTCAGAATGTCCTTCATGTCGCCGGCATAGAATAGGGTGTTACGGATGCCGTTCAGCTCGGAGTTCACCTTGGCATCTTCGATGGCTTCGGGCACATATTCGATGCCCACCACCTGACGGGCCTGGCGGGCCACGAAGTTGGCGATGGTGCCTGTGCCGGTGTAGAGGTCATAGACCAGTTCGCTGCCGGTGAGTCCGGCCAGCTGGCGCACCACGCTGTAGAGGCGGTAGGCCTGCTCGGAGTTGGTCTGGTAGAACGACTTGGGGCCTATCTTGAAGCGCAGGCCCTCCATCTGCTCGAAGATGTGGTCTTTGCCTCGGTAGGTGTGTACGTCGAGGTCGGTGATGGTGTCGTTCACCTTATTATTAATAATATAGAGGAGCGACGTGATTTCGGGGAAGCGGTCGGCCACGTAAGCCAGCAGGGCTTGCGTCTGTTGCAACTCCTCGTCGGTGTCGATGCGGCACACCAGGATGACCATCAGCTCGCCGGTGGTGGAGGTGCGGATGATGAGGTTGCGCAGCATCCCCTCGTGGGTGCGCAGGTTGTGGAAGCTGAGTCCCTGCTCGTAGGCATAGTCGCGGATGGTGTTGCGCAGGCGGTTGCTGATGTCGTCCTGCAAGTGGCACTCGTCGATGGCCAGCACCTTGTCGAAGGCTTCGGGTATGTGGAAGCCCACGGCATTCATCTGCTCGTACACCACACCCGAGGCCACCTCTTCGGTGGTGAGCCAGCGTTTGTCGGAGAAGGTGAATTCCAGTTTGTTGCGGTATTCCCGGGTCTTTTCCGAGCCCAGGATGGGGGAGACCTCAGGCAGGGATATCTTGCCGATGCGCGTCAGATTGTCCACCACCTGCTGCTGCTTGTAGCGCAGCTGGGCTTCGTAGGGAAGGATTTGCCATTTGCATCCACCGCACACGCCATAGTGGGGGCAGAAGGGTACGGCCCGCTCGGCGGCCAGTTGGTGGAACTTCACGGCCACGGCTTCGGCGTAGTGGTGCTTCTTGCGTCGCACCTGTAGGTCCACCACATCGCCGGGCACCACATAGGGTACGAAAACAACCAGGTCATCCACACGCGCCAAGGCTTTACCTTCGGCGGCCACGTCGGTAATGGTGATATGCTCCAGCAAGGGGAGTTCTTTTCTTTTTCTTGCCACTTTTGTATCGTTTTATGTGATTGGCTCTTTTTATCATGGACAGCCAATTTTTCCCAAGCTGCAAAAGTAGGCATTTTTTTCGGGATATTCGGAAAGTGAACAAAGATATTTGAGTTTGCTATGTTGAAATTGCAATTTCTCCTAAAAATATTGGATGAAACTTTTCTTCTGTTTAGAAATAATTCTTAGCTTTGCGACCTAATCAAACAATTTTAGTGTCTTAAAGCCAATATTATGGAGAAAAAAAGAGTCTATACCTTCGGCAACGGACAAGCTGAAGGAAATGCCAAGATGCGCGAGCAGTTGGGCGGTAAAGGTGCCAACCTCGCTGAAATGAACCTCATTGGAGTGCCGGTGCCTCCCGGCTTTACCATCACCACCGATGTATGTAACGAATACTACGAAGTAGGTCAGGACAAGATTGTGGCCGTGCTTCAGGATGAAGTCAACAAGGCTGTGGCCCACATCGAGGGTTTGATGAACAGCAAGTTCGGCAGCCTGGAGAATCCGTTGCTGGTCAGTGTCCGTTCGGGTGCGCGTGCATCCATGCCGGGCATGATGGACACCATCCTCAACCTGGGTCTGAACGACGAGGTAGCCGAGGGTATGGTGAAGAAGACTGGCAATCCTCACTTTGTATACGACTCCTATCGTCGCTTTGTGCAGATGTATGGTGACGTGGTGCTGGGTATGAAGCCGGTCAACAAAGAAGATATCGATCCCTTCGAAGCCATCATTGACGAGGTGAAGGAAATTCGTGGCGTCAAGCTGGACAAGGATCTCTCAGTCGAAGAACTGAAGGAGCTGGTGGCCCGTTTCAAGAAAGCCATCAAGGAGCAGACAGGCAGCGACTTCCCCACCGACCCGATGGAGCAGCTTTGGGGTGCCATCTGCGCCGTATTCCGCAGCTGGATGAACGAGCGTGCCATCCTCTACCGCAAGATGGAGGGTATTCCCGACGAATGGGGTACGGCTGTCAGCGTCATGGCCATGGTATTCGGTAACATGGGCGAGACCTCGGCTACCGGCGTATGCTTCAGCCGCGATGCCGCTACGGGTGAGAACCTCTTCAACGGTGAGTATCTGGTCAATGCACAGGGCGAAGACGTGGTGGCCGGTATCCGCACACCGCAGCAAATCACCATCGAAGGCTCACGCCGCTGGGCTGCCCTGCAGGGCATCAGCGAAGAGGAGCGTGCCGCCAAGTATCCCTCGATGGAGGAGTCTATGCCCGAAATCTATAAGGAACTCGATGCCATTCAGGACAAGCTGGAGCACCACTACCGACACTTGCAGGACATGGAGTACACAGTGAATGACGGGGAGCACTGGTTCCTCGAGCATCGTAACGGCAAGCGCACCGGTACGGCTATGGTGAAGATTGCCATGGACCTCGTACGCGAAGGCCTAATTGACGAGAAGACGGCACTGCTGCGTTGCGAGCCTCAGAAGCTCGACGAACTGTTGCACCCCGTGTTCGACAAGGCTGCCTTAAAGAAAGCCAAGGTCATCACTCGCGGATTGCCCGCCTCTCCGGGTGCCGCTTGCGGTCAGATTGTGTTCCACGCCGACGATGCCCAGCAGTGGCGTCAAGACGGCCACCGGGTAGTGATGGTTCGTATCGAGACCTCTCCCGAAGACCTGGCCGGTATGTCGGCTGCCGAAGGCATCCTGACAGCTCGAGGCGGTATGACCTCTCACGCAGCCGTGGTGGCTCGTGGTATGGGCAAGTGCTGTGTATCGGGTGCCGGTGCCATCAATGTGAACTACAAGAACAAGACCGTCGAAATCGAAGGTGTTGTTTATAAAGAGGGCGACTACCTCTCCATCAACGGTTCGACCGGTGAGGTCTATGCCGGCGAAGTGCCCACCAAGGCTGCCGAACTCTCCGGCGACTTCAAGGCGCTGATGGACCTCTGCGACAAGTACACCAAGCTGCAGGTTCGTACCAATGCCGACACTCCCCATGATGCCCGTGTGGCCCGCGATTTCGGTGCCAAGGGTATCGGTCTGACCCGTACAGAGCACATGTTCTTCGACGATCAGAAGATTGTCGCTATGCGTGAGATGATTCTGGCCGACAGCGTAGAAGGCCGTGAGAAGGCTTTGGCCAAGTTGCTGCCCTATCAGAAGGCCGACTTCAAGGGCATTCTGGAGGCTATGGACGGCTGTCCCGTCAACATCCGTCTGCTCGATCCCCCCTTGCATGAGTTCGTACCTCACGATATGGCCGGTCAGCAGAAGATGGCCGACGAAATGGGCGTCAGCATCGAGGACATCCAGAAGCGCGTGGCCAGTCTGGCTGAGAACAACCCGATGTTGGGTCACCGCGGTTGCCGTCTGGGCATCACCTTCCCCGAGATTACTGCCATGCAGACGCGCGCCATTCTCAGCGCCGCTTGCGAGCTGAAGAAGGAAGGCAAGAACCCCATGCCCGAAATCATGGTTCCGCTCATCGGTATCCTCTACGAGCTCAAGCAGCAGAAGGAGATTATCCAGAAGACAGCCGAAGAGGTGTTTGCCGAAGAGGGCGTACGCATCGAGTTCGAGATTGGTACGATGATTGAGATTCCTCGTGCTGCTCTGACTGCCGACCGCATTGCCACTGAAGCTGAATACTTCTCGTTCGGTACCAACGACCTGACCCAGATGACCTTCGGTTACTCGCGCGACGACATCGCCAGCTTCCTCCCCGTTTACTTGGAGAAGAAGATCCTGAAGGTTGACCCCTTCCAGGTACTCGACCAGAACGGTGTGGGCCAGCTCATCAAGATGGCTGTCGAGAAGGGTCGCGCTGTCCGTCCGGGTATGCGCACCGGTATCTGCGGCGAACATGGCGGCGAACCCAGCTCCGTGAAGTTCTGTGCCAAGGTCGGCATGAACTACGCCAGCTGCTCTCCTTTCCGCGTGCCCATCGCACGTCTGGCTGCCGCGCAGGCTGCTGTCGAAGAATAAAACCGAGTGTTGAAAATTTGCGAGTTAGGCGGTAAGCCCCCAAATTGTGGGGCTTCCGCCTAACTTCGTAAATGGAGGTTTGTTCATTTCGAAACAGAAAATGAGTACCCTTACCTCTTGGATGACTCAATTGACATTGTATGTTATTTGTAGTACGGCTTAAGAAATTAAATGTTCGTAAAACTACGATGGTTAATTTGTGTGATTGGAT
>CAMGAL010000074.1 GCA_946007445.1 uncultured Mediterranea sp. | reverse complement strand
TATATATATAATTATATATATAAGTATATTTTACTTTAAGTATAAGGTCAGATTCAGGGGCTGAAAACGATAAAACATAACTGTGATCTGTGATAACTGTGATAAATTAGGGCGGATTAGAGCGAAATACGGGTGGAAAACCTATTTTCCTCGGGAGGAAAATGATTTCTCTCGAGGAAACGGTGTGTGAAGCATAATCTGTCTTTTCCTGTTGGCACCCTTGGTTGGTTTCTTGATTGTTGTGAAATCTTATTTGATGTGATGGGAAAGGATTTTGCCTGATGTTCGGGCTCTTTTACAGTCCTCGGATAGTCTTCACCAGTTGTTCGCCCAGTCCGATGGTGTAGCCGTGCGAAGCAAACACCACCCGATTGAACGTGTCGGCGATGAGGAACAGGGGCAGATTGCCTGTCGCTTTCACCTTCATCGCCTCGGCCACTTGGGCGCTCACTCCCTCGGTGTCGATGCCCCACACGATGGTGGCAGGCAGGCCGGGGAACTCCTCGGGGCGGAACTTGTCGGCAGCCGCTTGGTCGGGGAAGAGCAGCACCAGCTTCCGTCCCCATGCTTCCAACTCCTGCTGCATGGCGGCTATGTCGCGCAGGGCGTGGTTGGTAGGCTCCTGACCTACACCCAGCACACCTATCACGTAGTAGCCACGGCCACAAGCGCTCAGGAGGCTTTGCGGAGCCGGGGCCGGCGTGCCATCGGCCTGCAGTGGGGTGAAGAGCAATTCGGAGTTGAACGAGCCGATGACGGCCACTTGGTCGCTACTCATGCGCATCTGCAGGCGGGTCTGCTTCGTGCCTCCTGCCTCCAGGGGGAAGGCTTCCAGGTGGGCCAGCACCGTGCCGTCGGCCAGTCGGGTGCCGCTGACGAGCAGGTAGCTGCCCGCATCGAGCCATGTGCCCGGGCGAAGCAGGTTCTCCCAGTTGGCTCCCTCCTTGCCGTCAAACTCCTCTTCGTAGTTGAGCAGTTGCAAGCGTCCCTGCTCCGTCAGGCGCGAGAGGGTGAAGTGGTTGTAGTATTTCGGGTTGTCCACGATGCCGTTGCTCCGGTAGTCGGCGCTGAATCGGCCATATCGGGTAGCCGTCTCTGTGGGTACTGCTCTGTTGAAATGCACATCGGTCACTCCTTCTTCGCTGAGCAACTGTACCTTACCCGTCACCTCGTCGATGCGGGCGGCGATGCCCAGGCTGCGTGCCAGGGCCACGAAGAAGATGTCGCGGCTATGCAGGTCGGCCACTCGGGCTTGCCATACACCTCGTGGAGTGATGGGTGAGGCTCCGGCATTGCAGAGGCTGTCTATGCGGATGTGGGTGGCGGTCCACGACACCAACTCCTGAGGGTGCTGGCGGAACTGCTCCCGCTCTGCCTCGCTAAAGGCCTTGCCGAAGAAGAGCTTGTAGGGTGTGAGGTGCTCGTTGCTGACGCGCGGACAGCGCACGTAGGGATAGTAGATTTGCGCCTTCCAGCCGGCCGTGGGTGTCTGCATGTGGTCCAGCAGTACCTCCAGCGTCACGTCGCGCAGGTCTTTCGAAGAGAGGCTCTGCAGCAGCTTCAGCCCTCCCCGGCGCGACTTGTCGGAGCGCAGGCGGGCCAGGAAGTTGCAGAGGGTGGGGTGGTTGCCCCGCGAGGCTACCAGCAGGCGGGCAAACTCGGTCTCCTCGCCCAACTTGTAGCGGCGTACAAAGGCCAAGGCTCGCACCTCGTCCATCATCGTGGCCTCGTAGGCATGGCGGATGGAGTCTTCCTCAGCCAGCCGGCGGTCGTTTGCGGCCCGCAGTTGCGGCGATACTTTGGGCAGGCTCACCTGTTCGGCAGGGGGCACCATGTCCAGGTCACATTCAAACGGCTGCCCCACTTCCCGATCCAGCACGACGGTCAGCTGCTCTTGTTTCCCAAAGGAGAGCTTGGCAAAGCCGAATCTCCCTCCTTGCGAGGCCCAGACCAGCATGTCGCCCTTGCCGGCCGTCAGGCTGCATCGGCCTTGAGCATCGCTCTGCTTGGTGGCCACTGTATAAAATTCGCCGTAGTTGTAGAGCTTGAACTCCACGCAGGCATCGGCCACAGGCTTGCCCTGGCAGTCCGTCACGCAGACCTCAGCACGGGCGGTCGGTGCGTAGTTGCCCACGACGTTGATTTCCGTATAGCAAGGTGTCTGTCCCATGATCTCTTCAGGCCCTTCGTAGCGCCCGAACACCTTGGTGTGCATCAGCATTCCCCGGCTGGCCGGTGCATTGAACCACCCCAAGTCGAGCACCGGCTCCGGCTCGCAGGCTCCCAGAAAGTGCCAGGCACCATCAGCCCAGGCTTCCACCCAGGCATGGTTGTCGTCGGTGTGTGCCCAGCGGGGCGTATAGACTTGGCGGGCCGGAATGCCTACCGACCGCAGGGCTGCCACCAAAAAGGTGGACTCTTCTCCACAGCGTCCGTAGGCCGTGCGCAGCGTGGCCAGGGGCGAACTGGTGCGCGAGTCGGAGGGCCGATAGACCACATGCTCGTGGCACCAGTGGTTCACCTCCAGGATGGCCTCGCTCATGCTCAGGTGCTGCACCCTCGGTTTTAAGGCTTGGTAGAACACCACGCGGGCGCTGTCCAGCACGGCATTGTTCACGCGGACAGGTAGCACAAAGTGGCGGAACAGCTCCTCGCTCACCTCGTTGCCCCAAGGCATCTCCTTGCGTGCCTTGCAGGCTTCCCGCAGGTTCATCAGGTGGAAATCACCGTCGAAGTCGGCAATATCGGCCAGTGGCATGTAGGCGTAGAGGAATTGCAGCGCCTCGCGCTCGTAGGTCGAGAGGTCGCGGTCGAATATTTCGAACAGAGGAGTTCCTGCCAGACTTTCTCTTCGGGCTTGGAAGTCGGCCTCCACCTGGCGGCGGTAGTCGGCATCGGAGATGAAGTGCGACTGGCAGGCTGACAGGAGAACCAGCAGCAGGAGTGCGGACAGGGTGTCGTGTAGCGAATGTTTCATCATGGGTGTAAATTAGGGTATTACTATATCTGTCTTGAAGCCTCTACCTCCTCCATCCGTGCCAGTTCCCAACCGCAGAACTGCATCACAATCAGGTGTAGCTGCGTGCCTTGCCGGAGTAGCTCCACCTTGGGGGCGCGGGCATAGCCCTGAATCTGACGGACGGCTTCCTGCCACTGGGATTCGGCCTTTTCGGCATACTCCTTCTTGGGCAAGTACTTGATTTCGAGTATGTAGCTATGGCTCGACTGATAGTGCGTCAGGTTGGGCAGCAGGAAGAAGTCGCAATAGCCGTGCTGCAGCTCCACTTCGGGGGCGGTGAGGTAGTAGTCGTTCAGGTTGAGGTAGGCCAGAAAGAAGCCCTGGATGTTGCGCGCGCCCTCTATCGAGTCGCGCACGGAGGAGAGGTGCTTGTAGCAGTCGGCCATGTACTGCAACGTCTCGCGCCAGCGGCCGTCGAAGGCCATGTCGGTGAATCCGCTGCTCAGCAGGGAGGTGCGCACCTGGCAGGCCTGGTCGTAGTTCTCCAGCAGGTAGTTGTAGTATTGTTTGCGGACATTGTTGTTGGGGATGCCCAAGATGAGTTGTGAGCCCCGCGTCCCTACGATGGTGAGCATGCCGTAGTAGAACAGCAGGCTGGGGAAGACGTCGGGCTTGGTCATCTCCAAGGCGGAAAAGGAGGTATAGAGCTCGGCTCTGATTTGTCCCTCCTCGGTAATTTTTCTGAGCACGCCCCGACGGTCTCCGTCCAGTCGGTCGAGCTGTATGAGCCGCTTCAGCTTGCTGTAGTCTGTCTTGGTGTTGGGGTCGAGCATCTGCTTGGGTGCCTGACCTCTGCTTACGTAGTGGCGTAGGTAGTAGAGCACCATGTCGCAGTTGAACACGCGGTTGCCGTCCGTCAGGCACTCCTCGGCAAAGCAGTAGTTGTCGTACCAGGGATGCATCTCCTCAATCATCTGCTCCACGTCGCTCCGGGCAGGTAGCATTCCCACCTCTCGGTAGTAGGTGAACATCTGGCGCACGTCTTCGGTAGAAAATCCCAATGCCTTGTCTAGCTCCGGCTGGGTCGAAACGTTCCATCCGATGTTGAAGCCGCTGGTCAGGTCGTCAAGGGTGACGGGGCTGACTCCCGTCAGGAAGATGCGCTCGTACATTCCCTTGAAGAGCTTGAACAGGTCGCGGTAGAAGCCGTCGGCATGGGTGATGGCATGATACATGGCTTCGCCCTGCTCGTTGAGTATGGTGTTGGTAAAATTGTCGTACTCGTCCACGAAGAGGTACATCGGCAGTCGGTACTTCATCGCCATGTTGTTGATGAGGTTGAATTTTTCGCGGGCATTCTTCGACTGCAAGACTTTCTCCACTCCCTCGGCCGGATAGTCCTCGCGGTAGGTGTCGATAAAGTCGTCCAGCCGGCCGCAGCAGTAGTTGTTGAACTCTTCTATCAAGGAGTCGATGTTCCCTCCGATGCGCGAAAAATCCAGATAGAGCACCTGGTAGTGATTGCGCAGCGGAGTGGGGTGTTGTCCTATCCACAATGAGCCGTACAGCCGGTCGAACTCCCCGGCCAGACTCTTGTCGTAGTAGGCCCGCATCATGTTGATGAACAGACTCTTGCCGAACCTGCGGGGGCGAATGAAAATGAGTGTTCGAGGTTGCTTCTCCAGTTCCGCCAAATACATGCTCTTGTCCACGTAGTAGAGGTTCTGCTCCATCACCGACCTGAAGTCGGACACGCCGTAGGGTATCTGCTTGATTCCGTCCATCGTCTGCTGCTTTGGGTTACTGGGGGCAAAGGTAGCGAATCAGACAGAGAATTGCAAGCGATTCCGATAGCTGTTTTTGCGTTTTCTCCGTACCTGCCCCGCACCAACTCCGCTGTTTCTCCGCTCATCCTTCGCTCAAACACCGTTCCTATAGAGCGCAGATTGAGCGAAGAAGCAGCGAAGAAACAACGGCGTTGGTAGGGCGTTGGTAGGGAGCTGGTAGGGAGAAGGGGTAGAGAAGCGCAAAAGAGCGAATTTAGGTGCAAATAACGACATGGACGATGGTGTGAATGAATTTTTATGCTACATTTGTGGCATCATTCACAACTAAAACCTACGGACATGAAACGACACATACTCCCTGACCCTGATTGCGGGATGTGGCTCAAAGCCCTCCGGATTTGCCTCCTCTGCCTGCTGACGCTGACTGCCTCGGCACAACACCAGCCGCTGGAGGCTGACAGCCATCACCTGATCGTGGACCGCCGGGCGGCTGCCGAGGCGCCCGACTCGCCCTACCTCTTCGCCGAGTTGCGCGATGCCCTGCTGGCTGCCGAGAAGCTGCAGGCCGAGCAAGACTATAGCGCCGACGATCCGCTGCACATCCGGGTGGCCCCCTCGGTCTACTGGATAGACGACCCCGACGATCCCGCCATCCGTCGCCCCCTGCCCGGCGAGAATGCCCCCTTCGGTATGAAGCTGAGGCTCAACCACCTGCATCTCTATGGCACAGGAACCAGCCCCGAAGAGACCATCGTGGCCTGCAACCGCGGACAGACGCAGGGTGCCGAGGGAAACTTCACGATGTTTCACCTCACCGGCAGCGACATCACCGTGGAGAACCTGACCTTCGGCAACTACTGCAACGTCGATCTGGATTACCGCCCCGACCCCTCGCTGAGCCGCCCCAAGCGCGAGGAGGCCATCGTGCAGGCCCAGCTCATCCTCTGCGAGGGCGACCGCTACGTGGCTCGTCGCTGTCGCTTCATCAGCCGGCTGAACCTCTGCCCCTTCGCGGGAGCCCGCCGGGTGCTCTTCGAGGAGTGCTATTTCGAGTGTACCGACGATGCGCTGTGCGACACGGGCGTCTATCTGCGCTGCCGCTTCACCCTCTTCAGCGGCAAGCCGTTCTATGTGACGCAGGGCACGGGAGCCGTCTTCCTGGACTGCGACCTGCATAGCCGCACTCACGGCAGGCAGTATCTGGTGAAGTCGGGCAGCCCCGTGAGCATGGTGGAGTGCCGTTGGACCAGCGACGACCCCGACCTCTTCGTGGGCTGGACACAGGATGCGACCGACGACCTGCGCAGCTACCAATACCACCTCACACTCAACGGCAAGCCGCTCTTCGTGCAGGCCGACCATCCCCTGCAGACGGTCGAACTGGAGGGCAAGGAGCTGCTGAAGGCCTACGGCGAGCGGGGCGACTACAACCTCTACAACCTGCTGCGTGGCGACGACGGATGGGACCCCACCGGCTATCTGTCGCAACACCCCTCGGCCGAAGACCAAGTGGCCCGACCGGTGCAGCTTCGCCTGTCGCTTCGCCAGGCCCGCTTGGAGAGCGAGGTGGAGACCCTCCGCGTGGAGGCCCGCCCCCTGGTGGCGCATACCAAGCCCGACTTCTCCCGACCCACTCCGACCCCCATCCGCTGGACGGCCACACCCCAAGGGGTGGTGGAGCTGACTCCGCAAACGGGTGGCGCATGCCTGGTGAAGGGCATCGTGCAGGGCGACGAGGAGCAGGAGGTGTGCCTCACCGCCTCGACCGACGAGGGGCTGCAAGGAGCCTGCGTGCTGCGGGTGCGCCCCCGACAGCTGGCGGCCCCCCAATTCACCCGCCTGCCCCGCCTGCAGCGACGGGGCGACCTGCTGGCCGTGCTCTATGACTTGGCCTTGGAGGGCCATGCCGACCGCTCGGACATCACCTGGTATCGCTGCTCAGACCCTTCGGGAAGCGATGCTATTGCCGTGGCCGTGACGCGGGGAGGGGAGCCGGAACGTTGCTACCGCCTCACTGCAGCCGATAATGGCTACTACCTGATGGCCTCCGTGGCTCCCCGCCATAGCTGCAGCCTGATGGGCGAGCCGGCCCGAGTCCTCACCCGAAAGCCCATCCGAGGCATGGCCGTTGCTACAGCCCTGAGTCTGCATACCGACTTCCGCACCTTCCCGGCCGACCGACAACCGCTCCTTCGACCCGGATGCTGGACCGTAGATGTATATAAACCACTTGATACGCAGGAGTTTAACTGGATACCCGATACGCTCCGCGCCCCCTGGTTCTACGGACCGGGCATGGACGGAGCCGCCCAATCCCGAGGCTTGCAGCAAGCCGTGAAGGGGGCCCGGTTGCGCTATACACCGGTGGAGGGACGCTATGGCGACATGCGCCTGATGCTTCGGGTTGACCCTTGCAAGAGTGCCGGACAGGGTTTCGGCAGTGCTACGGGACAATACTTGGATGTGTGTCTGAAGTTTGACACCCGCACGCTGACGGGCTACGGATTGCGCATCATCCGCACGCCGAAGCAAGACCGTGCGGTCGACTTCCTGCTGGTGCGCTATGAGCAGGGCCGCGTCACACCACTCACCGACCCCGTCACGGCCATCTGCTACCGCCAAGGGTGCAGATTGGAGCTCCGTTACGAGGCCGGTCGCCTGACGGCCACCGCCACCAACGACCTGCCTCTGCCGCCTCTCCATCGGGCCGGTCTCTCCACTGAGGCACACCTGGAGGCCGCTGTGCCCGACAATCCCTTTGGTGGCATCCATATCCAACACACCGGTTCGACCGGTGCCAGTGCCTCGCTGCTCACGGAGCTGGAGGTGGAGTGGGCGCTACAAGGACTCTGACGTTGATTCCTCCTTGGCACGCAGATGCTTGATGTACTCGGTGGGCACGTAGCCGAACTCCTCCTTGAAGCACTGACGGAAATAGAAGAGGTTGGAGAAACCTACTTTGTCGGCTATCTCGGACACCGTGTATTTGCCTTCGAGTAGCAGCCGTTCGGCGTGACTCATGCGGAGTTTGCGGATATACTCGTTGGTAGATAAGCCGGTGAGGACCTTCATCTTGCGGTAGAGCGTGGAGTTGCTCATGCAGAGCTTGTCGGCCAGGTAGCTGACGTCTATCTTGTCTTGCGAGAGGCGCTCTTCCACCAGGGCATCAATGCGCTGCAGGAAGTCGCGGTCGAGCTGGCTGAGCGAGTCGGTCATGATGACGGCTTTGGCGTGGGTGACGGCATGGGTGCCGAAGAGGTGAGCTAACTGACGTCGCGACTGCAACAGGTTGTCCATACGCGTACGTAGCAGGCTGATGTTGAAGGGTTTGGTCAGGTAGGAGTCGGCTCCGGTCTGGTAGCCCTCCTCCTTGTCGGATGGGGTGTCTTTCGCTGTGAGCAGGATGATGGGGATATGGCTGGTCTGCACGTCGCCTTTGAGGCGGCGAGTCATTTCGATGCCGTCCATGACGGGCATCATGATGTCGCTCACGATGATGTCGGGCAGTGACTTGGCTACGGCATCCAGTCCCTCCTGTCCGTCGTGGGCGATGTGCACCTCGTAGTACGGCGAGAGCGAACCGGCCAGATAGTCGCACATGTCGGGATTGTCGTCCACCACCAGCAGCACAGGGCGGGACGTATCCGCTTGACCCTCCGGAGCTGGAAGTGAAGGCACGTCGCCTGCGGACGCATCGAGATGCCGGGCTTCGGGATAGGTGCAGTCTGTTTGCAGGCAGAAGGTGAAGGTGCTGCCTACTTGGGGTGTGCTCTCCGCCCGAATCTCTCCCTGATGCAGGTGCACCAGACTCTGTACGAGCGAGAGGCCGATGCCGGTGCCGCAAGCCTGATGCCTGCCGGAGGCCTGGTAGTAGCGGTCGAAGATGTAGGGCAAGGCCGAGGGGTCGATGCCACAGCCGGTGTCGCTCACCTGGATGCAGGTGTAGGCCACTCCCTGATGCTCCTCGTGGAGTATCCGCAGGGTGACGCTGCCCTGTGAGGTGTACTTCTGTGCATTGGAGAGCAGGTTCTCTAAGACGGTCTGTACCACGGAGGGGTCAAACCAGATGAGTTCCTGAGAGGAGGGCAGGTCGAGCACAATGCTGACCTGGGGCTTGTTGTTCAGAGCCTGGTATTT
>CAMGAL010000073.1 GCA_946007445.1 uncultured Mediterranea sp. | reverse complement strand
CCGGACAACGACTTCCTGGTCTATCTGCCTGTCTATGACATGTGGCAGGAGCAGGACGGACGGCTCATGATGTTCGACATCCACGGCATGGCCAAGCGGGCTCCCCGGTTCATTGCTACGGTCAACAGCATCAATGCTGCCGGCTACGACGTGGACTACATCTCTGACAACTTCATCCGCACGGCCAGCGTACAGCAGGGAGCCATCACCACCGCCGGAGGCACCCGCTACAAGGGCATCATCATCCCCGGCGTACGGCTGATGCCTGCCGACGTGATGCAGAAGCTGCTGGCCATGGCCCAGGAGGGCGCGAAGGTCATCTTCATCAACCAGTACCCCGAGGACGTGCCCGGCTATGCCGACCGCGAGGCTCGTGGAGGTCAGTTCCACGAGGCGCTGCAGGCGCTGAAAGGTCACAGCCTCTATGGCACCGACTTTACCGTCACCTTGGCCAAGACAGGCGTGCGCCCCGAGAAGATGAAGACCGAATGGGGCTTGAGCTACATCCGCCGCTCCCACAAGGAGGGACACCACTACTTCATCTCCGCACTGAACGACCACGACGTGGCAGGCTGGGTACCCCTGGCCGTAGATGCCCGCTCGGCCGTCATCTACAACCCCATGAACGGCACCCAAGGCAAAGCCCAACTGCGCCAGCAGGAGGGACAGCCCGAGGTGTACCTGCAGCTGAAGTCGGGCGAGTCGCTCATCCTCAAGACCTTCGACCAGGCCGATGTACAGATGGCCTGCTACCCCTTCTATCGTCCCCTCGACCGCGGCATGAACTTGACCGAATGGGGCTTCCGTTTCATCGAGAGCACTCCCGCCGTAGGTCAGACTCCCGACAAGGTGTCGCTCGGCTCGTGGACGGAACTGCCCTTCGAAAATGCCACCACGACGATGGGTACCGCCCTCTACACGACCACCTTCACCCTGCCCCAGCAAAAGGAGGCTGCCGACTGGCTGCTGTCGCTGGGCGACGTGCGCGAGAGCGCCCGCGTCCGCGTGAACGGACAAGAGGTGGCCACCCTGTGGGCAGTGCCTTATGAGTGCCCCATCGGTGCCTACCTGAAGAAAGGAGAGAATACCATCGAAGTGGAGGTGACCAACCTACCCGCCAACCGCATTGCCCAGATGGACCGCGAGGGCAAGCCCTGGCGCATCTTCAAAGAGATTAACCTGGTTGACCTCAACTACAAGAAGACCGGTTATGCCCACTGGGCTCCCGTGCCCAGCGGCCTGCTCGGACCGGTACGCATTGTACCTATGCAAAAATAAGGAAGCCATGAAACGAATCACCCTTTTTACCCTATGCTGCTGCGTGGCAGGCCTGATGCAGGCCCAAGACCCGCGCGAGAGCCATTACTATTACGAAATCCTCCATCCTCAGCACGAGCCGAAAGCCCAGGTGGAGGGATATGCCACCCAACGGGTCGTGGAGAAGTTGAACCGCGGCCTGGTAGCCGCACCCGCCCTAGAGGGGAAGGCTGTCTATCTGAGCTGGCGATTGCTGGACAGCGACCTCGCCACCACCACGTTCCACCTTTACCGCGAGGTGAACGGCAAGAAGCGCCGCCTCAACAGCAAACCCATCAGCCAGACTTGCGATTTCGTGGATGCCGCTCCTGCTGCCGAAGCCACCTACTGGGTGGAAGTACTCAACAAGGGGAGCAAACCCGTTGCCACGGAACGCCTCTGCGTAAAGCTGGATGAGCTGAAGCCCTACACCTCTGTCCACCTGCACGATGCAGCCAAGGCGGGCAAGGTGGCTGTAGCGGATCTCAATGGCGACGGCATCTATGACTACGTGGTACGCACCCCCGAAAGTAACGTAGATCCTGGTATGCCTGGCGACAAGACGGGCAAGACCTACAAGGTGTCGGCCTATCTGCACGACGGTACCTATCTATGGACTCATGACATGGGGCCCGGCATCGAGCCCGGCATTTGGTATTCGCCCTTCATCGTCTACGACTTCGATGGCGACGGCAAGGCCGAAGTGGCCATCAAGGGAGCAGGCGACGACTATGTGAAAAACAGCCAAGGACGCGTATGCGGCGGCAGCGAATACCTGCTGGTACTGGACGGCCTGACGGGCAAGGAGATAGCCCGCGCCGACTGGCCGGAACGCAACGACCGCTACGGTAACCTCAACCGACAGAACCGCAACCAGATGGGTGTGGCCTATCTGGACGGAAAGACTCCCTACATCCTGGCTGCCCGCGGCACCTACAAACTGATGGTGGTGGATGCCTGGATGCTGAAAGAGGGGAAACTGAGCCGTGCCTGGCACTGGGACGGCGACGAGGAAAACCCCGTTGTGCGCAGCATGGGTGCCCACAGCATGGTGACAGGCGATGTGGACGGCGATGGACGCGACGAAGTGATGCTGGGCTCCTGTATGCTGGACGACAACGGCACCCTGCTCTGGTCCACCGGATTGGGACACAGCGACAAGGCTTACCTCTGCAAGCTACGCCCCGACATGGAGGGACTGCAGGTCTTCATGGTGAGCGAACCCAAGAATACAAACGGACGTGGCGTATCAGTGGTGGATGCCCGCACCGGACAGCTGATATGGGGCATCGGCCAAACCACCTATCATGTAGGTGATGGCATGGTGACCGACTTCGACCCTCAGCACCCCGGACTGGAGTGCTTTGCCAGCGAAGACCGCAAGGGTGGCAGCACAGACAAGTATCTGCTCACTGCCGACGGACAGAAGCTGAACAAGAGCAACGACGAGGTGCCCGGCTGCCGCAACTGGGCCTGGTGGGACGGCGACCTGCTACGCGAGACCTTCAAGGGGGATGACAATCGCTGGGGTGCCAGTTCTTCGTCGAACGGACGCCAACAGAGCATCTGGAAGTGGCAAGGCGAAGTGCTGACCGAAGGCATTGAGGGAGACATCGTGCTGATTGCCGATCTGGACGGCGACTGGCGCGAAGAGGTAGTGACCGCCCTGGCCGGCGAGTTGCGCATCTACCACACCAACCATCCGGCACGCGACCGCCGCATCACCCTGATGCAAGACCCTCTCTACCGCAGCTACGTGAGTCACCGCAGCATGGGCTACCCGCAAGCCCCGGTTCCCTCCTATTATTTAGGTGAATAAGCGGTTAAAAAACATCGTTTAGAGAGAGATTTATCAGAAATTACATTTTTTGTGTCAAAATAGACATGCAAGATAGGGGAGAAATCCCCTATCTTTGTATGGTCAAAACAGAACTCAACGCTAAGTACTATGAAACAATGTTATTTCGCGGTCGATCTGGGTGCTACCAGCGGCCGTACCATCTTAGGAACATTCACTCCAACGGGGTTGGAGATGGAAGAAGTGAACCGTTTTCCCAACCGTCTGATTCAGACAGGAGGACACTTCTATTGGGACATCTACGAGCTCTATCGCAACATCGTAGAGGGCCTGAAGCTGGCCGCCGCCAGAGAAGATACGGAGATTACCTCCATCGGTATCGACACCTGGGGCGTGGATTTCGTCTGCGTAGGCAGTGACGGAGCTTTCCTGCGCCAGCCCTATGCCTACCGCGACCCCCATACCGAAGGTGCACCCGAGGCCTACTTTGCCCGGGTTCCCCGCGAGAAAGTCTATGAGCTGGCCGGCATCCGGGTGTTGGACTTCGGCCGTGTGGTGCAGCTCGCGACTCTGCGCCGCGACATAGCCGGCGGTCTGGCGGGTGCGGAGAAATTGCTGTTCATCCCCGATGCCCTGAGCTATATGCTGACGGGCGAAATGGTGACCGAATATACTATTGCCACCACAGCCCAACTGGTGAATGCCGCCACCCGCAAGCTGGAGCCCCAGTTGCTGAAGTCGCTGGGCCTCTCGGAGAAGCACTTCGGACGCTTCGTCTATCCGGGCGAGCAGGTGGGCGTGCTCACTGCAGAGGTTCAGCAGATGACCGGTCTGGGAGCCGTACCTGTGATTGCTGTAGCCGGCCATGACACCGCCTCGGCAGTAGCTGCCGTACCTGCCCAAAACCGTAACTTCGCCTACCTGAGCAGTGGCACCTGGTCGCTGATGGGTGTAGAAACCGATGCCCCTGTCATCAATGCAGAGACCGAAGCGCTGAACTTCACCAACGAAGGAGGCGTAGAGGGCACCATCCGCCTGCTGAAGAACATCTGCGGCATGTGGCTGCTGGAGCGTTGCCGCATCCACTGGCCCGAGGTACCCTATCCGCAGCTGATTGAGGAGGCCTCGGCCAGCGAAGCCTTCCGCAGCCTCATCAACCCCGACGACGCTTGCTTTGCCAACCCCGCCGACATGGAGCAGGCCATCGTAAGCTACTGTCAGGAACACACCCACCCGGCCCCCGCAACCCCCGGCCAGCTGGTGCGCTGCATCTTCGAGAGCCTGGCCTTGCGCTACCGCCAGGTGCTGGACAACCTGCGTAGCCTCTCACCCCGCCCCATCGACACCTTGCACGTCATCGGTGGAGGCAGCCGCAACGAGATGCTGAACCAATGGACGGCCAACGCCGTAGGCATACCCGTCGTGGCCGGCCCGTCGGAAGCCACCGGTATAGGCAACATCATGATACAGGCCCTGGCAGCCGGCGCCGCCAAGGACATCACCTCCATGCGCCAACTCATCAGCCGCAGCATTCCGCTGAAGAGCTATCAGCCCGAAGGTGCCGAAGAGTGGGATGCCGCCTACCTGCACTTCAAGCAAGTAACGAAATGAATGAAGAACTAATAAACTCATAAACTTAAAAACTTAAAAACTCATTAACTCAAAAACCAAAAGATCATGAAAACAGAACAGATTACTAAAGCGTATGAAATAGCCAAAGAGCGCTATGCCGCTATCGGAGTAGACACTGAGAAGGTGCTGGAACAGATGCAGAACTTCCACCTGAGCATGCACTGCTGGCAGGCCGACGACGTAGCCGGCTTTGAGAACCAGGGCGGCTCGCTGACCGGTGGTATCCAGGTGAACGGCAACTACCCCGGCAAGGCCCGCAACATCGACGAACTGCGTGCCGACATCCTCTATGCCAAGTCACTGATTCCCGGTACTCACCGCCTGAACCTCCACGAAATCTATGGCGACTTCGGTGGCAAATATGTAGACCGCGACCAGTGCGACGTCACTCACTTCCAGAGCTGGATTGACTGGGGTAAGGCCAACAACACCCTGCTGGACTTCAACTCCACCTCATTCTCTCACCCCAAGAGCGGCGACCTGAGCCTCTCTAACCCCGACAAGGGCATCCGTGACTTCTGGATTGAGCACTCCAAGCGTTGCCGTGCCATCTCTGAGGCCATCGGTAAGGCACAGGGCGACCCCTGTATCATGAACACCTGGGTACACGATGGTAGCAAGGACATCACCGTCAACCGTAAGCTCTACCGCGAACTGCTGAAGGACTCTTTGGATCAGATTTTCGCTACCAAGTACGAGAACATGAAGGACTGCGTAGAGTCTAAGGTATTCGGTATCGGTCTGGAGAGCTACACCGTCGGTTCCAACGACTTCTATACCTCTTACGCCGCCAAGAACAACATGATGATTACCCTCGACACCGGCCACTTCCACCCCACCGAGAGCGTAGCCGACAAGGTATCGGCCATGCTTCTGTTCGTGCCCGAACTGATGTTGCACGTATCTCGTCCTGTCCGTTGGGACTCCGACCACGTGACCATCATGGACGACCCGACGATGGACCTCTTCAGCGAAATCGTACGTGCCGATGCCCTCGACCGCGTACACTACGGTCTGGACTACTTCGATGGCACGCTGAACCGCATCGGTGCCTACGTCATCGGTAGCCGTGCCGCACAGAAGTGCATGCTGCGCGCCCTGCTGGAGCCCATCGCCACCCTGCGCCAGTACGAACTGGACGACAAGAAGTTCCAGCGCCTCGCCCTGCTCGAGGAGTGCAAGAGCCTGCCTTGGAACGCTGTTTACGACGAGTTCTGCCAACGCAACAACGTGCCCGTAGGCGAGTCGTTCATTGCTGAGATTGAGAAGTACGAAGCTGACGTAACCTCCAAGCGATAAACCTCATGGACATCCTTATCGGATTACTGATCATAGCAGTTGGGGCATTCTGCCAATCCAGCTGCTATGTTCCCATCAACAAGATCAAGAATTGGAGTTGGGAGTCCTACTGGATTGTGCAGGGTGTGTTCGCCTGGCTGGTGCTGCCTTTGCTGGGAGCACTGCTGGCCGTTCCCTCGGGCCACTGCCTGTGCGAGTTGTTCACTGCCGGACAGTCGTTCAATGTCTGGATGACCATCTTCTTCGGCATACTGTGGGGCGTAGGCGGACTGACCTTCGGACTCTCCATGCGCTACCTGGGTGTGGCTCTGGGACAATCCATCGCTTTGGGTACTTGTGCCGGTCTGGGCACTGTGCTGGGTCCCGTGATGCTGAACATCTTCTATCCCGAAGCCGGACACTTGGAGAAGCTGACCTCGGCCGTCATCATCGGCGTGATTGTCACGCTGGCAGGTATCGCCATCATCGGCATTGCCGGCAACATGAAGGCCTCCTCCCTCTCTGAGGAAGAGAAGAAGGCTGCCGTGAAGGACTTCAACTTCCCCAAAGGCATTGCCATCGCCCTGCTGGCTGGCTTCATGAGCGCCTGCTTCAATGTAGGTCTGGAGTTTGGCAGCACCCTACATTTTGCCGAGACCCCCGACATGTACAAGACCTTGCCTGCCACCTTCCTGGTGACACTGGGCGGATTTGTGACCAACGCCATCTACTGCTTCTATCAGAACTCGAAGAACAAGACGTGGGGCGACTACCGCAAAGGCAGCGTATGGGGCAACAACCTGGTGTACTGCCTCATTGCCGGAGCCTTGTGGTACAGCCAGTTCTTCGGACTGAGCCTGGGCAAGGGATTCCTCACCGAATCGCCTGCACTGACTACCTTCGCCTTCTGCATCCTGATGGCCCTGAACGTGACCTTCAGCAATGTATGGGGCATCCTGCTGAAAGAGTGGAAAGGCTGTTCGCAGAAGACCATCGTCGTGCTGCTGGCCGGCATCGTGGTGCTGATAGTCTCCACCTTCATTCCTGAATTATTGAAATAAACCAATTAAAGACTGACAATGAAAAGTATTCTTGAAAATCGTCCCGCCCTGACTGCAGAAGTCATGAAGGTGGCCGAAGTAGCCGGCTATCTCTGGCAAAAAGGGTGGGCAGAACGCAACGGTGGCAACATCACCGTGAATATCACCGAATATATCGACGACGACATCAAGGCCATGCCCGCCATCAGCGAGGTGAAAAGCATCGGCACCACGCTGCCCCAGCTGAAAGACTGCTACTTCTACTGCAAAGGCACGCAGAAGCGTATGCGCGACCTGGCCCGCGACCCGATGGCCAACGGCTCCATCATCCGCATCCTGGACGACTGCGCCAGCTACGTCATCATCGCCGACCAACCCGTGATGCCTACCTCGGAGCTGCCCTCACACCTGAGTGTACACAACTACCTGCTGGCCAAAGGCTCTCCCTACCGTGCCTCACTGCACACCCACCCCATTGAGCTGGTGGCTCTGACCCACAACAAGAAGTACATGGAGAAGGATGTGGCCACCCGCATGTTGTGGAGCATGATTCCCGAAACCAAGGCCTTCTGTCCCCGTGGATTGGGCATGGTGCCCTACATGCTGCCCAGTAGCGTAGAGCTGGCTGATGCCACCATCCGCGCCATCGACGACGACTACGACGTAGTGATGTGGGAGAAGCATGGCGTATTCGCCGTAGAGACCGACATCATGGCCGCCTTCGACCAAGTGGATGTGCTCAACAAGTCTGCCCTCATCTACATCGCCGCCAAGAACATGGGCTTCGAGCCCGACGGCATGAGCCAGGCACAGATGCAGGAACTGAGCGACGTATTCGGCCTGCCGAAATAAAGAGTTGTTCTGTGAACACAGAGACACGGAGGCACAGAAAAATGTTCTGTGTCCCTGTGTCTTTGCATTCATACCATTCCCTCATTTCAACATAATCTTTATCTAAACCATTCACCGACATGAAGCATTTCACTATTGCACTATTACTCTTCTCAACGGCTGCCACCGCACAGCCCAATGCTCAAAACGACGCAACCTATCTGCAACACACGGCAGCCGATGCCAAGCTGACGGCCAAAGAGGTGGCTACCCGCATAGCCGACCGCATCCTGACCTCCACGACATACGATTTCAAGAACACTCGCACCGGCCAGACCTATTCCTCCGTCAAGGACCTGCCACTCGACCTTGACGTGCGAGTGAACTGCAAATACAACAACTGGCACTACACCAACGGAGTGACAAACATCGCCCTCATGGAGCTGGGCGACAAGACCGGAAACAAGCAATACGAAGAGTATGTACTGCGCAATATGAATTTTGTCTTCAACGAGGGAAACCTCGACTTCTTCCGCCGGCAATATGACCAGGTGAAGCAGGCCGAAGGGTGGAGAGGCGTGCGCAAGCTCTCGTGGCACATGATATTCCGCGGAAAGCGCCTGGATGACAACGGCCCCATGGGTGCCAGCCTCATCGAACTGCAACTGCGCCACCCCCATCCCTCTTTCCTCCAATACATCAACGAGACTGCCGACCACCTGCTCTATGCCGAACCCCGTCTGGCTGACGGCACCATTGCCCGCCTTTGGCCGCACGAGAATACCATCTGGGCCGACGACTCCTTCATGGCCATCTCTTTCCTCTGCCGCATGGCCCGTCTGACGGGCGATAGGAAATACATCGACGATGCCGCCAATCAGGTCATCAAGTACCACCACTACCTCTGGTGCCCCGAGAAGCAGATCTTCTACCACTACTACCACACCGACACTCGGGAGCATGGAGTGGCCCACTGGAGCCGCGCCAACGGCTGGGTCTGCATGGCCACAGCCGACCTGCTG
>CAMGAL010000072.1 GCA_946007445.1 uncultured Mediterranea sp. | reverse complement strand
ACTTGTTGTTGATGGTGTGGCCGGGCCGGGTGGCGATGATGCGTCCCTTGATGGGTTTGCCGATCAGGGCCAGGTCGCCCACAATGTCGAGCAACTTGTGGCGGGCACATTCGTTGGGCCATACCAGCGGTTTGTGGTTGATGTAGCCCAGCTGCTTGGCGTCCATGTGGGGCACGCCCATCACGTCGGCCAGCTTGTCGTAGTTCTCCTGACTCATCTCGCGCTCGTAGATGACGATGGCATTGTCGAGGTCGCCGCCCTTGATGAGGCCAGCCTGCAGCAGGGGCTCAATCTCGCGCACGAAGACGAACGTGCGGCTGGCAGCCACCTCGTCGCCAAACTTACTCATATCCTCCAACGTGGCAAACTGGTTGGGCAGGATGGCAGAGTCGTAGGACACCAATACATTGAGGCTGAAGTTCTCGTCGGGCAGAACGATGATGGAGGAACCGGTGGCCTCGTCGCGGAACTCAATCTTCGACTTGATGATATAGAAGTCCTTGATGGCCTCCTGCTCTACCACGCCCACGCGGTTGATTTCGTTCACGTAGTACTGGGCACTGCCGTCGAGGATGGGGAACTCGGGGCCGTCCACCTGAATGAGGCAGTTGTCAATGCCCATGGCATAGAGGGCAGCCATGCCGTGTTCGATGGTGCTGACCTTGACGCCATTCTTGCAGAGCACCGTGCCACGGGTGGTTTCCGTCACATTGTCGGCCACCGCATCGATGGTGGGTTGGCCTTCCAAGTCAGTGCGTTGTATCTTATAGCCATGATTGTCGGGTGCCGGATTGAACGTGACTGTCAGGTTCAGTCCTGTGTGGAGTCCTTTCCCGCTCAGCGAGAAGCTCTCCTTCAATGTCTGTTGCTTCAACATATATTATTCCAAATTAATAACTAACAATTAAAAACTAGAAATTTAAGACTCGTGGTCTGTAGCTCGTAGTTCAACCCTTCTTCTTCAGCTCTTCCACCTCCTTGCGGAGGGCATTGAGCTCGGCATACATCTCGGGCAAGCGACGGAACACCGCCTGGGCCTTGAAGTAGGGCTTCATCTCCATGGGAGGAGTGCCGATGAGTTGCTGGCCCTCCTTGATGCTGCCCGGCACGCCCGACTGGGCACCGAGGTTCACCTTGTCGCCGATGCGGATGTGTCCGGCAATGCCCACCTGGCCACCGAACATGCACCACTCGCCCACCTTCGTCGAGCCGGCAATGCCCACCTGCGAAGCCATGACGGTGTGCGCACCTATCTCATCGTTGTGTGCAATCTGGATGAGGTTGTCCAGCTTCACGCCGCGGTGTATCACCGTAGCCCCCATCGTGGCGCGGTCCACACAGGTGTTGGCCCCTATCTCCACATCGTCCTCCACGATGACGATACCTATCTGCGGAATCTTCTCGTAGCCATCGGGCGTAGGGGCAAACCCGAAGCCGTCGGCACCAATCACGCAGCCTGCATGAAGGATGCAGCGGTCGCCCACGCGGCAGTCGTGATAGACCGTGGCATGGGGATAGAGGATGCAGCCGGCACCCACCTTGGCGTTGCGGCTCACGGTGGCATGAGGATGCAGCTCGGTGCCATCGCCCACCTCAGCCCCGTCGCCCACGCAGGAAAACGGTGCCAGATAGACATCCTTGCCCACCTTGGCGGTAGGAGCCACATAAGCCAGCGGGTCGATGCCCGTGCGCTTGGGGTGACTCTGCTCGTAGAGGGTCATCAGCTTAGCCAAGCTCTCGTAGGCGTTGTCCACCTTGATGAGGGTGGCCTTCACCTCCTGCTCAGGCACGAAGTCCCTGTTCACCAGCACAATGCTGGAGCGGGTCTCGTAGATATAAGGGGTATATTTCGGATTGGACAGGAACGACAACGCCCCCGGCACACCCTCCTCAATCTTGGCGAAAGTGTGTACAGTAGCATGCTCGTCACCCACGATTTCTCCTTGGATGAATGTTGCGATTTGTTTGGCAGTAAACTCCATATTCTTATTCTGTTAGAGGTTTCAAGTTACAAATAACGGATTTTTTTTTCATATATCCTTGCTCTGACCCTATAATTTTCATTTTCTTATCAAGGGCGCCAGTAGCATAAGTAGTATTTTTTCACCTTTTTGGAAAGCAGCGAGATGTTCAGCATGTCCGAGGCTTCGGAGATGCTCTTGATGGTGCCGTCGTTGTACACAATGTCGATGCTATCGTCGGCAGGGTCGTACATGTTCTTCTCTATGCTGGGCGTGGCGATGAAGTATTCGGCCTCCTCAGGGGTAATGTCCAGATGGTCGGCTATCTGCTCGGCGAGCTTCATCTTGCGTTCTTCGCCGATGGGCTCTGTGAAGATCTCCACCTTGAAGACGTGGCGGTTCACCATGCTCTGGCTCAGTGTAGAGAGCACTTTGTCAGGGTGTTGACACCACACCTTGAGCGAAGTCCAGATGTCGTTGTCGTCCAGTTGGATAAAGTTCTCCAGCGACTCGGGCCGCTGCAGGAAGGCCTCGCGACCGATGTCGTTGTAGAGGAAGTAGCGCAGGGCCGGCGAGGCAAACAGCTCCACCCCCTGCCCGGCCAACTGCTTGGCACGACGCAGCGTGCTGACAAGCATCTTCTCGTAGGCCACCGAGGTCTTGTGCAGATAGACCTGCCAGTACATCAGCCGGCGTGCTGTCAAGAAGTTTTCGATGGAGTAAATTCCTTTGGCCTCGACCACCAGGTGGTCGTCGCGCACGTCGAGCATCTTGATGATGCGGGCCGACCCGATGTTGCCCTCCACCACGCCGCTGTAGAAGCTGTCGCGCCGCAGGTAGTCCAGACGGTCCATGTCGAGCTGGCCGCTCACCAGCTGGTGGAGGAAGCGCTTGGGATATTCGTCCTTGAAGATCTGGATAGCCAGAGTGAGCTGGCCGTTGAGTTCGCTGTTGATGCGCTCCATGAGCATCAGCGATATCTCCTCGTGCGACACTCCTTGCACCACCGTGTTCTCCAGCACGTGCGAGAAGGGGCCGTGTCCGATGTCGTGCAGCAGGATGGCCGCCTGCACGGCCTCGGCCTCGCTGTCGAAGATGAAGTTGCCCTTGGCCTTGAGGTGTTGCACCGCCTCGCTCATCAGGTAGAAGGCCCCTAACGAATGTTGGAAGCGTGTATGCTGGGCACCCGGATAGACCACCGACGAGAGTCCCACCTGCTTGATGCGCGTCAGGCGCTGCATCAGCGGATGGCACACCAAGTTGTAGAGCAGTCCCTTGGGGATGTGGATGAACCCAAAGACCGGGTCATTGATGATTTTTCGTTCGTAGGACATAGATGATGTACTTTGCGGCCGCAAAGGTAGCGAAAAAAATCAAGTTTCGCAATTTGCCTCACGCGAGTTGCCGATGTACTCCAGCAGCTGCCTGTAGAAGGGGTGGCGTGCCAAGGTGGCGGCTTCACCCAGTATCACCAGCTTCATGCGGGCCCGGGTGATGGCCACGTTCATCCGCCTCAGGTCGCTGAGGAAGCCTATTTGTCCCTGCTCGTTGGCCCGCACCAAGCTGATGAAGATGACGTCGCGCTCCTGCCCCTGGAAGCCATCGACCGTATGGACGGTGAGCAGATGTCGGTAGGGTTTCCATACCGGGGAGGATTTCAGCCGGCTGCGCAGGTACTGCACCTGGGCCTTGTAGGGGGAGATGATGCCGAAGTCGATGCGCTCCTCCAGGATGCGCTCGCCGCCAATGCGGCGGATGTAGGCCTCCAGCTCACTGAGCAGCAGGTCGGCCTCCTGCTTGTTGATGCGGCCGAAGCTCTCGCCCACAAAGCTCTCCTTGAACTCCATCTCCGAGGTATCTATCCAGCTGATGGGCGTGTCCCAGTCGAGGATGCCCCGATGGCTTACCTCGGGAGCGGCTTCCAACTGCCCCCCGTAGAAAAAACGGGAGGGGAAGTGCATGATGGCTTCGTTCATGCGATACTGCACCGTCAGCAGGCTGACGGTGGAGGGTTGTCGGCCCACGTCTTAGTGCTTAAGCGTGCGGTCCAGTCCGCCCCGGGCCGCCTCGTAGCACTGGATGGTGGGCGGCAGCTGGCAGTGGTCGCCGGCCAGCACCACGCGGTCGGCCTTGCGGATGGCTATCCAGCAGGCAGCCTCCAAGGCTTGTGCCGCCTCATCGATGAAGAGGGTGCCGAAGCGGTGGCCGCTGAGCACGCGATGGTTGCTGCTCACCAGCGTGGAGGCAATCACATGGGCCGAGTCGAAGAGGTCGGCATTAATCTGCACCTCCAGGGCCGTGGCGCGGTCGCGCAGCCGCGACATCCGGCTCCGCAGGCTCTCGCGCTCGCCGTAGCTCCGCCTCCGGGCCTGGTTGCCCAGTTGGCGGATCTCCTTGCGCAGGCTCCACAGCTCGGGATAGGAAGGGTGGCTCTCGAAGCGCCGTTCGTAGGTGAAGGAGAGCATCTTGTCGTTCACACGCGTGGGGTTGCCGATGCGCAGCACACTCACGCCACGGTCCACCAGCTTCTCCGAAATCCAGTCGACCGCCGTATTGCTCTGTGCGCAGACCAGCACCTGCGGTTCGCGGTGTAGGGTCTCGTAGATGGCCTCCACCAGCGTTGTGGTCTTGCCGGTGCCGGGAGGGCCGTGCACGATGGCCACATCGCGGGCACAGAGCACGCGGTTCACGGCCTGTTCCTGCGTGGAGTTCAGCCAGGGGAAACGGACAGGATAGAGCTCGCGGAAGCCCGGTTGGAGCGTGCCAAGCAGCGTCTCGCGCAGTTCGGCCAGGCGGTTTCCTTTGGCCCGCAGCACGTCGTCCAGCGCCTCAAACATGGTGCGGTAGCTGGTCTCGTCGAAGAAGAGCTGCACCCCCAGCCGCTCGGCGGCCTGCAGTTCCACCAGAGCCCCGCTGCCGGGCAGGGCCACCACCATACGCGCCTCGTCGGCATAGCTCACCGTGCCCTGGAAGTTGATGTAGTGGATGCCACCGTCGGCACTCTGCCGGAAGAAGCAGACAGGCTTGCCATACTCAAAGCAGTGCTCGATGTCCGTGTCCTCCGAGCGGGTGATCTCCACCACCAACTGGTTCAGCGAGTTGTAGTAGCTGCGCCCCACCTGTGCGGGATACCAGCAGAGGCCTCGCTTCACTTTGCGGGCCACGCCCATGGTCTCCGTCTGCCGCTGAAACTCCGCCTTCTCATACTCATACTCCATGCGCAGCAGCAGCTGTTGCCGTTGCAGGTGGAGGATGGGGCTATGGGGGTCGGTAGGCTTCATACGTTGCTTTTGTCGGCAAAGGTAAGCAAAATATCGACTCCAGCGCCTGCCGACTGCAACTTTTAGCACTTCACCGATATGTATCCTCCTTGAACTCTTACCGGACAGCCAATTTTGCAAAATTCGGCCAATCGTATGACAGAAAGATGTCTGACGGATGACGTTCCTGTGAAACTTCCCTCTTGCCTGGAAAACGATTGGCTATGGTCATAACAGGCCTTACTACTCAAGGATGTATTTCGCGCGCGCGCGTGAGAAGTTTAAAACATCTGCCATCTGCCACACGAAAACCATCAATGGTTTGAGCCTAAACCATTTATGGCATATCTATGTGTGGCAGATGGTTTCAGCTTTTCTCATTATTGACAGAAAAATGGCCCGTTTTTGCTAGAAATGCACCTTTTTTGAGGTCAAAACAGCTGCTTTTTGTGGCAGATGTGGCAGACCATTCCCCATTTTCTGCCACATCTAGCCATCATTTCATGGCAAATGGGGTGTATTTCCGCAGAGAAGTCCTATGTGTCCGCTCTGGTTATCGCCACTCTTTCCCCCCTCCCCACCGCCTTTTGCAATCCGCAGCAATGGCCATTGGCACAGTCGTTCCCACGCCGTTGGAACACTTGTTTCATGCACTTGGAACAACTGTTCCGATAGGGTGGAACAACTGTTTCAACAGGATGGAACTAAAAGGACTGAATACCAAGCGAGGTATTCAGTCCTCACTATTCATGGCCTCTAAACGTTTGGTTCATCCGACATTTGGAGTGATACAATAGGCTATCTCAACTCCCCTCCTCCTGGGAGGTTGTCCTCCCCCGATAACGGGAGAGCCAGGGGCGGACACGCAGGCTCGCTCCTACAAGGATGAAGCGGGCTGAAGGCCCAATCAGCCCATAGCCCAGGGCAGAGCGAAGCGACACCCTGGGTAGAACAGGACCCAAAGCCTACGCCCTGAAAGGGCAAAAGCCTGATTCACCATACTGTTACACGGCGAATAATCTCTTTTGCCCCTTCAGGGCGCATGATGAAAAAAACACTTGACCCAGGGTGTCGCTTCGCTCTACCCTGGGCTATGGGCTTGCTGGGCCTTCAGCCCGCCCCATTGCCTCCGCCTACCGATAACGAAACCTTTAGGGGCGGACCTAATAGTATGCCCAGATACATAATGCATTGAAATTCTGCGAAGAAACGCAGGTCTACCCGGAATGTACAAGCATGTGTATCTGGGCGGACACACAGGTCCGCCCCTGCGGGTAACGTCATTGGTAGCAAAAGAGAACCATCATCGTGCAAATATTCATGTTTTAACACCATAGATATAGCTATTCATATCGGAAAAGTGTTATCTTTGCATCGAAACTAAAATAGACGATAGTACGTTCACTATATAATAGAATGGTATGAATGTAGCTGATTTCCAACTGTTCCTCTGGCTGATGAGTGCCACGGCCGTAGGCATCTTTGTGGCCCTGCAGTTCGTCAAGGCCGGCTATGGCATCTTCCGTACCCCCGCGTGGGGTTGGTCCATCCCCAACAAAGTGGCTTGGGTCGTGATGGAAGCTCCCGTCTTTCTCGTGATGTTCTACCTGTGGAGCCGCAGCGGATGCGGGTTCTCGTTGCCTGCCTACCTGTTCTTCCTGCTGTTTCAGCTGCACTACGTCCAGCGCTCGTTCGTCTTCCCGCTGCTGCTCAGGGGAAAGAGCCGTATGCCGCTCTCCATCGTAGGCATGGGGGTACTGTTCAATGTGCTGAACGGCTGTATGCAGGCCGGAGGGTTGTTCTACTTTCCGCCGGAAGCCTATGCCGAAGGGTGGAGCTACCTGTCGCACACGTGGGTGTGGGTGGGCATCGCGCTGTTCTTCACGGGCATGATCATCAACCTCCACTCCGACCACGTCATCCGCCACTTGCGCCAGCCGGGCGACACGGCTCACTACCTGCCTTCGGGCGGTATGTACCGCTATGTGACGTCGGCCAACTACTTCGGCGAGCTGCTGGAGTGGACGGGCTTTGCCCTCGCTGCCCAGACGGCTGCGGCGTGGGTTTTTGTGCTCTGGACGGCGGCCAACCTCGTGCCTCGTGCCGCCGCCATCCATCGCCGCTATCGGGAGGAATTCGGAGAAGCTGTGGGCAAAAGGAAACGCATCCTGCCACTTATCTATTAACTCATAAACTTAAAAACTAACAAACTAACAAACTCAAAACTGACATGCTATTCACACCTGTAACCATCGGTCCGCTGACCCTGCGCAACCGCACCATCCGCTCGGCTGCTTTCGAGAGCATGTGTCCCGGAAACCGCCCGTCGCAACCACTCATCGACTACCACCACGCCGTGGCCGCCGGTGGCGTGGGCATGACGACCGTAGCCTATGCGGCCGTGACCCAGAGCGGACTCTCCTTCGAACGACAGCTCTGGATGCGTCCGGAGATAGTGCCCGAACTCCGGGTGCTGACCGACGACGTTCACCGCCAGGGAGCTGCCGTCTCCATCCAGTTGGGCCATTGCGGCAACATGTCCCACCGCAGCATCTGTGGCTGCCTGCCCGTAGGGGCCAGCAGCGGTTTCAACCTCTACTCGCCCACCTTTGTGCGTGGCCTGCGAGCCGACGAACTTCCGGCCATGGCCCGCGCCTATGGCGACGCCGTGCGGCTGGCCCGCGAGGCCGGTTTTGATGCGGTAGAGATACACGCCGGCCACGGCTACCTCATCAGCCAGTTCCTCTCTCCCGCCACCAACCACCGACACGATGCTTACGGCGGAAGTCTGGAGAACCGGATGCGCTTCATGGACGAGGTGATGAGCGAGGTGATGGAGGCTGCCGCGGACGACATGGCCGTGCTGGTGAAGATGAACATGCGCGACGGTTTCCGTGGAGGCATGGAGATAGACGAGAGCCTGCAGGTGGCCCGCCGCCTGCAGCAGTCGGGTGCCCATGCCCTGGTGCTGAGTGGTGGCTTCGTGAGTCGTGCCCCGATGTATGTCATGCGGGGAGCCATGCCCATCCGCACCATGACGCACTACATGAAGTGCCTTTGGCTGAAATACGGCGTACGGATGGTGGGACGCTGGATGATTCCCACCGTGCCTTTCCAGGAGGCCTACTTCCTCGACGATGCCTTGAAGTTCCGCCAAGCCCTGCCGGATATGCCGCTGGTCTATGTGGGCGGACTGGTGTCGCGCAGCAGCATCGACCGCGTGCTGGATGCCGGATTCCAAGCCGTACAGATGGGACGCGCCCTGCTGAGCGAGCCCGACTTTGTGAACCGTATGCAGCGCGAGCAGGGCGAGGTGCGCAACCGTTGCCGCCACAGCAACTACTGCATTGCCCGCATGTACACGCTCGACATGCGTTGCCATCAGGAGCTGGACGACGAACTGCCTCCGTGTCTGCGTCGTGAAATAGCCAAACTGGAGGAGAGGGGATGAAGCCGATTGCCATTGTGACAGGAGCCGACGGAGGCATGGGAAGCGAGATAACCCGTGCCATGGCCGCTGCCGGCTATCACGTAGTGATGGCTTGCCGCGACCTGCAACGTGCCGCCCTCAGACAGCGCGAAATCATCGCCGAGACCCGGAATCCCGACATTGAGATACGCCCCATCGACTTGGCCTCCCTCCCTTCGGTCCAAGCCTTTGCCCGGCAGCTACTCAATGAAGG
>CAMGAL010000071.1 GCA_946007445.1 uncultured Mediterranea sp. | reverse complement strand
AGCTGCAGATGCTGGGTGAGCGACTGATGCAGAACAAGATAGGGGCCATTGTAGCCATCGAACCCGCCACGGGCGAGATACTCTGCATGGTGTCTTCTCCCTCGTTCGACCCCCACTTGATGATAGGCCGCCAGCGCGGCAAGAACCACCTGCTGCTGCGGCAAGACAAGCGCAAACCGATGATAAACCGCGCCATCATGGGTACCTATCCGCCGGGCTCCACCTTCAAGACGGCACAGGCCTTGACCTTCCTGCAGGAGGGCATCATCCAGGAGCAGTCGCCTCAGTTCCCTTGTGCCCACGGCTTCAACTACCGCAATCTTCACGTGGGTTGCCACGGCCATGCCTCACCGCTCTCGCTGGTGCCTGCCATTGCCACTTCGTGCAACTCCTACTTCTGCTGGGGACTGTTCCGCATGTTTGGCGACCGCAAGTATGGCAAGCCTCAGAATGCCATTACGGTGTGGAAGGACTTTATGGTCGCTCAAGGGTTCGGCTATCCGCTCGGTGTGGACTTGCCCAGCGAGCGACGCGGATTCATCCCCAATGCCGGCACCTACGACCGCGTCTATCGCGGCTCTTGGAACGGACTGACCGTCATCAGTATTGCCATCGGCCAGGGCGAAATCCTTACGACTCCTCTGCAGATAGCCAACTTAGGAGCCACCATCGCCAATCGGGGCTACTTCTACACACCGCATGTGGTGAAGGAGATACAGGACAACGAACTGGACAGCCTCTATCGCACCCCTCGCTATACAGGCATCGACAAGATGTACTACGACGAGGTGGTCAGGGGGATGAGAGCGGCCGTGACGGGTAGCACAGGCAGTGCCACCTGCCGCATGGTGGGGGTTATGCTGCCCGACGTGGAGGCGTGTGGCAAGACGGGTACTGCCCAGAATCCGCATGGCAAGGACCACTCGGTGTTCATGGGCTTTGCGCCGATGGACAATCCTCAGATAGCCATCTGCGTCTATGTGGAGAACGGAGGTTTCGGAGCGGTCTATGGGGTACCCATCGGTGCCATGATGATGGACCAGTACCTGCACGGCAAGCTTTCGCCGGCCAATGAACTGCGTGCCGAGGAGTTTGCCAACCGGGTGGTGTATTACGATAACGAAGAACGCTAAAACAGAGAGAGGAGTAGCAGCGTATGATGCGTGAGAGTATTTGGAAATCGTTGGATTGGGTGACCATCGTGGTCTATCTGATGCTGATTGTCTTCGGGTGGTTCAGTGTCTGCGGAGCGAGCTACTCGTATGGCGATGCCGACCTGCTCGATTTTTCCACTCGAGCCGGCAAGCAGTTTGTATGGATTATCTGCTCCTTCGGGCTGGGATTCGTCCTGCTGATGCTCGACGACAAGCTCTACGACATGTTCTCTTACCTCATCTACATCGGCCTGATGTTGCTGCTGGTGGTCACCATCTTCATTGCGCCCGACACGAAAGGCTCCCGTTCGTGGCTCATCCTGGGGCCTGTCAGCTTGCAACCGGCTGAGTTTGCCAAGTTTGCCACCGCCTTGGCCCTCGCCAAGTTTATGGGCAGCTATGGCTTCACCATCAGCCAGTGGCGCAACATGCTGACGCTGGCTTTCCTCATCCTGCTGCCCATGGCGCTCATCATCGGACAGCGCGAGACGGGTTCGGCGCTGGTCTACTTTGCCTTCTTCCTGATGCTTTATCGCGAAGGCATGTCGGGTGTGGTGCTCTTCTCGGGCATCGTGGCGGTTCTCTATTTCGTGCTGGGCATCCGCTTGGGCGAGGTCTGTATGGACGATGAACTCACTCCACTTGGCTCCTACCTCGTGCTGGCTCTCGTGCTGCTGTTTGCTGCAGGCATGGTATGGATCTATGAGCAACGGTGGAAGCCCTGCTACCTCATTGTGGCCGTCACTTTGGGCGCGTTGGGCGTGTCGTATGTGGTCTCCTCCTACCTGCTGCCTTTCAATATGGTGTATGTGGAGTGGGCCTTGTGTGGGTTGCTGGTGGTCTACCTCTGCTTCTTGTCGTTGGCCCATCGTCGGCGTTCCTACTTCCTCATCGCACTCTTTTCGATCGGTTCCATCGGTTTCCTCTATTCGAGCGACTATTTCTTCAACAAAGTGCTGGAGCCCCACCAACAGATACGTATCAAGGTGGTGCTGGGCATGGAGGAGGACTTGGCCGGTGCCGGCTACAACGTCAATCAGTCGAAAATCGCCATCGGGTCGGGTGGACTGACGGGCAAGGGCTTCCTGAACGGCACGCAGACCAAGCTGAAGTATGTGCCCGAGCAGGACACTGACTTCATCTTCTGCACGGTGGGCGAGGAGGAGGGGTTTGTCGGCTCCGTATCGGTCCTGTTGCTCTTTCTGGTGCTCATTCTCCGGCTCATTGCCTTGGCCGAACGTCAGCCTTCGGCATTCGGGCGTGTGTATGGCTACTCGGTGCTGAGCATCTTTCTGTTTCATCTGTTCATCAACGTCGGCATGGTACTCGGCTTGACGCCCGTCATTGGCATTCCGCTGCCCTTCTTCAGCTACGGAGGCTCCTCCCTGTGGGGCTTCACCATCTTGCTCTTCATTTTCCTCCGCATAGACGCCGGTCGCAATCGCCGTCTCTGACGGGTGCTATTACGACTCGGAGAGGAGGCTGATTTGCACCATCTCCGTCGTTTGCCGGTCGATGCAGAAGCGGTTGTCGATGCGTCGCCCGATGACCCAACAGATATCCTCGCCACAGCACAGCACCCATTGGCGCTCTTTCTCGGCCAAAGATAGCTTCTGGTCGGTCAGGAAGTCGCTCACCAGTTTCCGCCCTTTCATGCCGAAGGGTACGAACCAATCTCCCTTCTGCCACAGGCGCACCTGCAGCGGATGTACCAGCTTGCGGGCATCCAGACAGGCCACATCGGCCTGTCGCGGTATCTGAAAGTCGGGCGTGTAGGGCTTTCGCTCCTGATGCAAGACGGGAGGTCTGGCGGGTGCCAGGCGAGGCTCCATCTGCAGCAGGTCGCGATGGGTCACGATGCGCCATTCCGCACTCAGGAATTGCCTGCCCGATGCCGTGTCGGCCTCCTCCAGCATATCGGCCACTTGCGCAGCGGTGAACCCCTTGGGGTGTACGATTTCATAAAGCAACGCCTCGGGCGAAGGCTCTTGCCGCAGCGTGGGCAGGTGGATTTGCCCCTCCGTGAGCAGCACCCGTTGCTTGCCGGCGGCAATGCCTTGGTCGTAGATGGCGGCGGCCTCGTCGAGGTAGTGAGCCGTGGCCTGCAGGCTCTCGCGGATGGAGGGGTTCATCTCCTCCAGCAGGGGCAGCAGGTGTAGGCGTATCTTGTTGCGCGTATAGGCATCGCTCAGGTTGGTGCTGTCGGTCACATACTCCTGCCCGATGCGTTGCAGGTAGGCCAGCAGGTCGTTGCGGCTCAGGCAGAGCAGGGGGCGAACCACGAAGCCGTTGTGCGGACGGATGCCTCGAAGCCCTTGGATGCCTGTGCCTCGCAGCAGGTTCAGCAGGAGGGTCTCCACATCGTCGTCGCGATGATGGGCTACGGCGATGACCTGGGCGTGGCACTGCTGACGCAGCTGCTCAAACCAGTCGTAGCGCAACTCCCTTGCTGCCATTTCGATGGAGAGGCGGCGTTCCTTGGCCACCCGCTCGGTCTCGAAGTGGGTCACATGGAGTGGAACTCCCCGGCGGGCACACAGCTCGCGGACGAACGCTTCGTCCCTGTCCGACTCTGCTCCTCGAAGGTGGAAGTTGCAATGTGCCGCTTCGCAGGCTATACCCTCGTCCAGCAGCAGGCAGAGCAGGGCCACCGAGTCGGCTCCCCCACTCAGTGCCACCAGCACCTTGTCCGTCGGTTCGAACAGGTGGTGCTGCTCCACGAATCTTCTCACCCGCTTCCTCTCCATCTTTACTGACTTGCGAGTGCTGTATCTGAGGCACTCATGTTGTGCTATTTCTCCACCTCACGCCCGGCGGATGTCCAGCCATTGAATCCGGCGGAGAGCTCCCACACCTGATAGCCTTTCGCGCTCAGGATGGAGGCTGCCTTCTTGCTTCGCTTTCCGCTGCGGCAATAGAGGGCCACAGGCTTCGACTTGTCCAGCACAGAGTCGGCCAATGAGGCGAAGTTCTTCTCGTCCAATACGTTCAGATTGAGGCTGCCGGGTATGTGTCCTTCCGAATACTCGGCAACGGTGCGCACATCCAGCCGCTGCACATCGGGCAGGGCAATGGCTTCGGCAAATTCATCGACGCTCAGGGAGCGGTACTCGGCCTTGTGCTGGCACGCTCCGAAGGTAGAGGCCAGGAGGCCTAATAATATAGTAAATATCTGTTTCATAGTTGTTTATGATAATGGAATGTTTGGGTAATCTCGCCTTCATAGGTCTGGATGGTCAGCGACACTTGCAGGTCGTCCGATTCCATCCGCGACAGATAGCTGGCTAGCGGAATGGATAGATAGACACGCTGGTGGTAGGCCTGCGTGTAGTTTTCGGCTTTGTGGTAGAGCAGCAGGTGCAACTCTCCCTGTTCGAACTTCTTCTCCACGAAGTGAAACCGGTGGACACCCTGCGGCTCACGGACTTGCACCATGAGGTTGAGATACTGCCACCCTTTCCAGATGGAGACGGGCTCCACAGGGTCGGTCACCACCCCCTCTTTGAAGGCATCGGCGGTCACGGGCTGGGGCGACACAGGGCTGCCCACGGCGTAGAGGCGCACTCCCTCGGCCAGCAATTCGTATTGGCTCACGATGCGTAGCGTCGAGTCGGCTCCCACCTTCAGGTTCGAGTCGTCCTGCTTTACGGCATAGGTCTCTCCGTTGTCGGTGGTCACCTGGGCCAGACGGCCCTGGGCGTCACTGCGGGCCGTGAGAAACTCCAGTTTCACTGACGGATAGTGGTAGTCGTCGTCGGAGCAGGCGGCCAGCACGACTATTGCCATCAGTAGCCACAGGCGCATGGTCCATCGCTTCATGGCAGCAGCTTTTCCTGGTTACGCAGCGGGTTGGCATACATGAGCAGCAGCTTTTCGCGCAGGAAGGGCTCGTCCTTTTGGGGCAAGCTGATGCGGCCCAGCTGCTTCTCCACATAGCCTTCGAAGGTCTCTCGCTCGGCGGCCGTGTAGCAGTCGGCATGTCGGGGAGTGCCGGTCAGCAGGTCGTCGGCCACATAGTTGCCGGGATAGAGGCGGTAGCCGGCATGGATGCCTCGGTCAATGAGGGCCGCCACCTGGGCAAACAGTGCGGTCTTGGGTTGCGAACGGTCGAGTGCCATCAGTTGCTCGTTGATGCAGGGTGCTGCCTGGAAGTGGACGTGCCCCTTGAAGCCGAAGATGCCCGTCTGCATGTTCAGCAGGTCGTCGGCCTGCGTCTTGCGGTAGTCGGGGCAGTCGCGCGTCAGCTGGACCTCCTGCGCCTACAGGTAGTCGCAGCGGGCAGATTGGGAGGAGCGGGCGGGCGGCACGGTGGTCGTCTGGCAGAGCCGGTCGATGAGGTCGCCTTCGCCTCCCATGGCCATCATTTTCAGCACACTCTCTTGCGTGCGGTCGTCCGAGTCCTTGGCTCGGCCTTCGCGTTGGGCTATCCAGATGGACTCCCCCTTCTCGGCAATGGCATAGTGCATGTAGCGCGACATGCGGGCCGACGACTCCAGCATCTGCCTCATGCTGAGGGCACGCTGTACGATGAACGACTTATTGATGCGAACCAACTTCTTGATCCACGGATAGATGAGCAGATTGTCGCCGATGGCTATCTCCACCGTGGAGAGTCCCTGCTCTACCAGCAGTACGGAGAGGAAGCCGGAGTCGAGCACGATGTCGCGGTGATTGGACACATAGGTATAGGCACGGCTACGGTCAGTCAAGCTGCTGATGTCGAGGCTGGTACCCAAGGTGGCTTCGCTCATGATTTTCTTCAGCAGCGGATAGCAGAAGGTCTTCTGAAACTCCAGTACCGTGCTGCAGGCGTGCATCTGCCGGGCAATGGCCTCGAAAGGTATGCCGGGCATGACTATGGAAACCACATGGCGGAACGCCTCATCGGCAATCAGCTCTTCATAGATCTGCGGCAGTTCGTCGTCTCGGTAAGGACGAATCTCATCAAATTCGGTCGTCATGGTATGTAGTATGATTAAGAGTTTTCAATGATGTCGGTCATCACCTCGCGGATGTCGAGGCCGGCAGCCCGTACCTGCTGGGGGATGAAGCTGGTGGCCGTCATGCCCGGCGTGGTGTTCACCTCCAGCAGATTGATTCTCTCGCCTTCGGTTATGATGTAGTCCACGCGGATAATGCCTTTGGCGCCCAGAATGTCATAGATGGCCGAGGTGAGTTGTTGGACGCGGTCGCGCAGCTCATCGGGGATGCGGGCAGGTGTTATCTCATCGACGGCTCCGTTGTATTTGGCGTCGTAGTCAAAGTATTCGTTGTGGGTCACCACCTCGGTCACGGGCAGTACCACCGACTTGGTCCGGGTCTTGTAGCAGCCGCAGGTAATCTCCGTTCCAGGCATGAAGGCCTCCACCATCACCTCGTCGGCCTCCTCGAAGGCCTTGGCAATGGCCGGCTGTATCTGTTCAGTAGTTTTCACTTTGGTCACACCGAAGCTGCTGCCGCCCAAGCTGGGCTTGATGAAACAGGGCAGACCTATCTTCTCCACCACCTGTTCATCGGCAATGCTCTGTCCGCGGCGCAGCAACAGCGAGTCGGCCACGCGCACACCGAAAGCACGCAGGTATTGCACGCAGGCAAACTTGTTGTAGGTCAAGGAGGCGGCCAATACGCCGCAGCAGGAGTAGGGGAGGTGCAGCATGTCGAAGTAGCCCTGCAGACGACCGTCTTCGCCGGGGGTGCCATGGATGGTGATGTAGGCAAAGTCGAAAGAGACTTTCTCCCCATGCAGGGTGAAGCTGAAGTCGTTGCGGTCGATAGGCAGCTGGGTGCCGTCGTCGAGGCGTACGTGCCAGTCGGTGCCGTGCAGCACTACAATATATACGTTGTAACGTTCCGGGTCGATAAAGGAGTGGATGCCCTGCGCACTGCGCAAGCTCACCTCGTACTCTGAGGTGTCCCCTCCGGCTACTATGGCAATGGTTCGTTTCATTGTTCTCGTTGTTTTTTTTGAGGTTTTATGCTTCGGTGTCGGCCGCTGTCCGGTTGCTCGTGTAGGTGCGCCATCGCTCCAGCAGATGTGCCATGTCGTCGGGCAAGGGGGCTGTGAAGTGCATCTCCTCGCCGCTGACGGGATGGACAAAGCCCAGTGTCATGGCATGTAGGGCCTGACGGGGGCAGACGTCGAAGCAGTTGTTGACAAACTGTTTATATTTCGCAAAGTGTGTACCTTTTAGGATTTCGTGGCCGCCATATCGCTCGTCGTTGAAGAGCACGTGTCCGATGTGCTTCATGTGTACGCGGATCTGGTGGGTGCGGCCGGTCTCCAACCGGCACTCCACGAGGGTGACATATCCCAAGCGCTCCAGCACGCGGTAGTGGGTCACGGCATGTTTCCCCTGCCCGTCGGGCAGGACAGTCATCTGCATCCGGTCTTTGGGATTGCGCCCTATGTCGCCGGTGATGGTGCCCTCGTCTTGCTCCACGTTGCCCCACACCAGGGCGCGGTATCGCCGTTTGGTGGTCTTGCGGAGGAACTGGTTGCCCAGGTGGGTCTTGGCATCGGGAGTCTTGGCCACCACCAGCAGGCCCGAGGTGTCCTTGTCGATGCGGTGCACCAGCCCTACGCGGGGGTCGTTGGCATCGTAGCAGGCATTGTCTTTCAGGTGCCAAGCCAGGGCATTGACCAGCGTGCCGCGGTAGTTGCCGTGTCCCGGGTGCACCACCAGCCCTGCCGGTTTGTTGACCACCAGGAGCTGGTCGTCTTCATAGACAATGTCGAGGGGAATATCTTCAGGAATGATTTCGTTCTCGTAGCGCGGGCGGTCCATCATCACGCTGACCACGTCGCCAGGCTTCACCTTGTAGCTGCTCTTTACCGGCTTGCCGTTGGCCATCACCCATCCCGCGTCGGCTGCCTTCTGGATGCGGTTGCGCGAGGCATTGGGCAGGCGGTCGAAGAGGTATTTATCTACGCGCACCATCACCTGCCCCTTGTCCACGGTCACGCTGAAATGTTCGTAGAGGCGGCTTTCGTCCCCCTCCGGCTCCGTCAGCAGGTCGTCGTCATCGGCCGTCAGCAGGTCGTCGTCGACGGCTTCATCCGGCAGGTTATAGTCGTTCATCCTCTCCATTTAGAACCAGTTGTCGTCTTCCGTTGTACTCTTTGCAGGCGTTTGGCTCTCTCCCTCGGGCTTCTCTACGGCCGTCGAGTCAGTCGGTTGCAATTCGCCGCCTCCGTCACCCACTAGCAGGGTGAGGTGCGACCCCATCGGTACCTTCTCGCCCTGCAGCAACATGCGGCCTTGGTATTTCACGCCGTACACCCAGTCCCGCTCTCCGGGGATGGAGTCGTTCTCGTCCAGTTGGAATCCGGCAGCCAAGAGGCGTGCACGCGCCTGACGCAGCGAGCTGTTGTCGGCTACATCGGGCACCTCCTGCAGCGGCGTGCTCATGGCATTGACGGTGAGGTACACGGTACGTCCCTGCTTCACCCGCTGTCCGGCCGGCGGATTGCATTCCAATACACACCCCGCCCGCTCGTCGCTACGGTAGGTCGAGTCGGACACCAGTCCTATCAGATGGCTGTTGCGCAGCATCTTCGAGGCTTCGGCCAGCCCCATGCCTTTGATGTCGGGCACGGCTACCGCCTCGCTATGGTGGGTGTAGATATCGATGCCTTTCAAGGCTCCCAACACGACGGCCAGCACTATCAGCACCATGGCCAGGAGGTTTCCCCAGAAGAATCGGTTGCCTCGGAAAGAAAAAAATTCTTTGAATGTCATCTTATTAAATAGGTATTATAATCATGTTTACGAAGCAAAGATACAACAAAAAACTAAA
>CAMGAL010000070.1 GCA_946007445.1 uncultured Mediterranea sp. | reverse complement strand
GTCGTAGCCTACAAAGGAGACCACCAGCGTCTTGGCACTGGCCGGTACAGAGAGTTGGAACTTTCCGTCCATATCGGTGATGGTACCGACCGACGGATTACCCTTCACGGTGACAGATGCTCCAATGACGACGTCCATTGCGTCGCGCACTACACCAGTCACTGTCTTGTCCTGAGCCAGCAGGCCCAACGGACAGCATACCAATAATGTTATCAGCATGCAGAGATGTCTGTGTAAGATTCTCATAGGTTAATGAATACAATAAATAATGATTAGATAAAATAAATACTTCTCGCTTGTTAACAAAGTACACATCCTCCCGGAATGTGTTCGTAAACAGTCGCAAAATTAGGTCTTTTCTCTGTCCGGAATCCTATTCATTTTGACACTAAGACTGCGCATTTTGATTTTCCGTGTGGAAAAATTGGTTTTTCATCTCATCTCCTTCCCTTTATAAAGCTCTTATATCCGTTCCCTTGTAGAAAAATTGGTTTTTACCACCCTCTCATCTCTCCGATTCACCTCCGCTTTCGTTCCGCTTCAAAGTACTGTCCTCCTCTGCGCCGTTGGTACGGAAGAGAAAAGGTGTGGGCGCGGCTTCGGGGCAAAACAATCGGCAAGTTGGTTGCTTTTCGTTTGCTTTTCATTATCTTTGCCGAAAAATCGAAAAACCTACAAACATTAGATATGAAAAGACTATCATCCATCCTGTTGCTTTGCCTCTGCGCGGTGGCCCTTTTGGCCCAGGGAGGCCAGACGCTACAACTGAAAGAAATCGTAGGCGGAGAGTTTGCCGCCCGCAACATCTATGGTGTCATCCCCATCCCCGGCGACGGCGAGCACTACTCCCAGATGAGCACCGACCGCACCCAGGTGGTGAAGTACTCCTTCCGCACCGGAAAGGAGGTGGAGGTGCTGTTTGACGCACGCACCGCCCGCGAGTGCCCCTTCAAGAAGTTCGACAGCTACAGCTTCTCGCCCGACGGCCAGCGACTGCTCATAGCCACCGAAACCACCCCCATCTATCGCCACTCCTACACGGCCGTACACTATCTCTACAGCCTGAAGCGCAACTTGGAGGGGAAAATAAACAACGTGGTGGAGCGCCTCTCCGACGGCGGCCCGCAGCAGGTGCCGGTCTTCTCGCCGGACGGCAGCATGGTGGCTTTCGTGCGAGAGAACAACATCTATCTGGTGAAAATACACTTCGGCAACAGCGAGAGCCGCGTGACCGAGGATGGCAAGTTCAACTACATACTCAACGGCATTCCCGACTGGGTCTATGAGGAGGAGTTCGCCTTCGCCCGCGCCCTGGAGTTCAGCGCCGACCACAAGATGCTGGCCTTCATCCGCTGGGACGAGAGCGCCGTCAAGGCCTACGAGTTTCCCCTCTACGCCGGACAGGCCCCGCGCCAGGAGGCCTTGGCCAAGTACCCGGGCAGCTACCGCTACAAGTACCCCAAGACGGGCGAAGCCAACTCGAAGGTGAGCGTCCACACCTACGACATCAAGACGCGCGTCACTCGCCGGATGCAAGTGCCGCTGGACGAGGATGGCTACATTCCCCGCATCCGCTTCACGCGTGACCCCTCCAAGCTGGCCATCATGACGCTCAACCGCCACCAGAACGACTTCAAGCTCTACATCGCCGACCCGCGCAGCACCGTCTGCCGGCTGGCGCTCAACGACGTGAGCGAGGCCTACATCAAGGAACAGACCTTCGACAACATCCGCTTCTACGACGACGCCTTCAGCTTCGTCAGCGAGAAGAGCGGCTTCAACCACCTCTACTGGTACAGCTTGAACGGCAACCTGCTGCGTCAGGTGACCAGCGGCCACTATGAGGTGAAGGATTTCCTGGGCCGGGACGAGACGGACGGCTCGCTCTTCTACACCAGCAACGAGGGCAGCCCCCTGCGCCAAGCTGTCTATAAGGTGGACCGCAAGGGGCGCAAGAGCTGCCTCACCCCGCGCGAGGGCCTCAACTCGCCCCTCTTCAGCAGCGACATGAAGTACTTCCTCAACCGCTACACCAACCTGCAAACACCGCTCGTCATTACGCTGAACGACCAGACCGGCCGCACCCTGGCCACGCTGGAGGACAATGCACGGCTCAAGGAGAAGCTGGCCGCCTACGACCTGCCCCGCAAGGAGTTCTTCCAGTTCACCACCGAGCGTGGCGACCAGCTGAACGGCTGGATGATGAAGCCCTGCGGCTTCGAGGCCGGACGGCGTTACCCCGTCCTGCTCTATCAGTACAGCGGTCCCGGCTCGCAGCAGGTGCTGGACCAGTACTCCGTCTCGTGGGAGACCTACATGGCCTCGCGCGGCTACGTGGTGGTCTGTGTGGACGGCCGCGGCACGGGTGGCCGTGGAGCAGACTTCGAGAAGTGTACTTACCTCAACCTGGGTGTGAAGGAGGCGCAGGACCAGGTGGCTACGGCTCTCTACATGGCCCCGCAACCGTACGTTGACAAGGAGCGTATCGGCATCTGGGGATGGAGCTTCGGCGGCTACATGACGCTGATGAGCATGAGTGAGGGAACGCCCGTGTTCCGGGCCGGCGTGGCCGTGGCAGCCGTGACCGACTGGAACTACTACGACACCATCTACGGCGAACGCTTCATGCGCACCCCGCAGGAGAACGCCGACGGCTACCGGGCCGGTTCGGCCCTGGCGCGTGCCGACCGTCTGCACGGCAACCTGCTGCTGGTGCACGGCCTGGCGGACGACAACGTCCACTACCAGAACTGCGCCGAGTACGCCGAACAGCTGGTTCAGCTGGGCAAGCAGTTTGACATGCAGATCTACACCAACCGCAACCACAGCATCTTCGGTGGCCAGACGCGGCTGCACCTCTACACCCGGCTGACGGAGTTTTTTGACAGAGAACTGAAAGGGAAATGAAAAAGGAATTTGGGAAATGGCTGATGGACATTGCCAAGTACATTACGACGGCAGTGATTCTGACTTCACTTTTCGCTGACATACAGCAAAGATGGATTATTTATGTAGGTGGCGTACTGGCTGTTCTATCGACCTTGCTGGTCGGATTGTGGCTGGTACGAGATGATAAAAAGAAAGGAGAATAACTATGGGAGCATTGATTATGTTCAGTTTGGTGATTTTAATCGCCTTGGTGGGCGGACTGTTTTTTTACATTCAAGACCGTAAGGGAGCCCATCAATAAACGCTACGCGCCATGAACGAACCGAAGAAAGAAAGAGTACGCAAGCCGGAATGGCTGAAAGTCAGCATTGCGGCCAACGACCGCTACACGCAGACCAAGCAGATTGTGGAGGGACACTGCCTGCACACCATCTGCGGCAGCGGACGCTGCCCCAACCGCAGCGAGTGCTGGGGACGTGGGACCGCCACCTTCATGATAGGCGGCAACATCTGCACCCGCTGCTGCAAGTTCTGCAACACCGCTACCGGACACCCCCTGCCGCTCGACCCCGACGAGCCGCTGCACGTGGCGCAGAGCATCAGCCTCATGAAGCTGGACCACGCCGTGATTACCTCCGTAGACCGCGACGACCTGCCCGACCTGGGAGCCGCCCACTGGGTGAAGACCATCCGCGAAATCCGCCGCCTCTGCCCGCAGACCACCATCGAGACGCTGGTGCCCGACTTTCAGGGCCGCCCCGAGCTGGTTCAGCTGGTCGTGGAGGCCCGGCCCGACATCCTGTCGCACAACATGGAGACCGTGCGCCGCATCAGCCCCCTGGTGCGCAGCGCCGCCCGCTACGAGACCAGCCTGGCCGTCATCCGTCAGGTGGCCGAGGCCGGACTGATAGCCAAGTCGGGCATCATGGTGGGACTGGGCGAGACTCCCGCCGAGGTAGAGGAGCTGATGGACGACCTGCGGGCCGTGGGCTGCCAGGTGCTCACCATCGGCCAGTACCTGCAACCCTCGCACCGCCACTACCCCGTGCAGGAGTACGTCCACCCCGACCAGTTTGCCGCCTACCGCGCGACGGGTCTGGCCAAGGGGTTCCGCCAGGTGGAGAGCGGGCCGCTGGTGCGCTCCTCCTACCACGCTGAGAAGAGTGTGCCCCTGCTGGGGCCAGCCCCGAAAGTCTGACACCATGCAGCCGCTCTATCTCGACTTCCCCACCTTCCTGCGCCGCTACTTCCCCAGCTACAAGGTGCAGAAGATCTCCATCAACGCCGGCTTCACCTGCCCCAACCGCGACGGGCGGGTGGGCTACGGCGGTTGCACCTACTGCAACAACCAGACCTTCAACCCCGACTACTGCCGCACGGAGAAGTCCATCCGCCAGCAGCTGCAGGAGGGCAAGCAGTTCTTCGCCCACAAGTACCCCGAGATGAAGTACCTGGCCTACTTCCAGGCCTACACCAACACCTACGGCCAGCTGGAGGAGCTGCGGCGCAAGTACGAGGAGGCCTTGGCCGTGGACGAGGTGGTGGGACTGGTTGTCGGCACGCGCCCCGACTGCCTGCCCCCGGCCCTGCTGGACTACCTGGAGCAGCTCGCCCGACAGACCTTCCTGCTTGTGGAGCTGGGCATTGAGAGCACCGATGACGCCACCCTGCGCCGCATCAACCGCGGCCACACCTTCGCCACCACCCGCCAGGCAGTGGAGCAGCTGGCCGGCCGGGGCATCCTGTGCGGCGGCCACCTCATCTTCGGCCTCCCCGGCGAGACCCACGCCACCATCGTGCGCCAGGCCGCGGCCATCAACCGCCTGCCCCTCCACACGCTGAAGCTGCACCAGCTGCAGCTCATCCGCGGCACCCGCATGGCCGCCCAGTACGAAGCCTCGCCCGCCGACTTCCACCTGTTCGACGTCGAGGAGTACGTAGAGCTGGTGGTGGACTACATCCAGCACCTGCGCCCCGACCTCGTGCTGGAGCGCTTCGTCTCCCAGTCGCCCCGCGAGCTGCTTCTGGCTCCCGACTGGGGGCTGAAAAACTACGAATTCAACCACCGCGTACAGAAAAGATTGCGCCAGCTCGACGCTTATCAGGGAAAGTTGTATGCGGGATAAAAAAAAAGTGCTACTTTTGTACCCCATACCAATCAACTATTTTTTTAGACGCACTATGACAAATAAGACTATTGTAAAAGGGAAAGTCCACTATGTGGGCGTCAACGACCGCAACAAGCACCTGTTTGAAGGCATGTGGCCGTTGCCTTACGGAGTGTCGTACAACTCCTATCTGATTGATGACGAGATGGTGGCGCTGGTCGATACCGTAGATGTGTGCTATTTCGAAGTCTATCTGCGCAAGATTCGGAGCATCATCGGCGACCGCCCCATCCAGTACCTCATCATCAACCACATGGAGCCCGACCACAGCGGCTCCATCCGGCTCATCAAGCAGTACTATCCCGACATTGTCATCGTGGGCAACAAGCAGACCTTCGGCATGATAGAGGGCTTCTACGGCGTGACCGGTGAGCAGTATGTGGTGAAGGACGGCGACTTCCTCGCCCTGGGCCACCACAAGCTCTGCTTCTACCTCACCCCCATGGTACACTGGCCCGAGACGATGATGACCTTCGACCAGACCGACGGCATCCTCTTCTCCGGCGACGCCTTCGGCTGCTTCGGCACGCTGGACGGCGGCTTCCTCGACACCCGCATCGGCCTCGACCACTACTGGGAGGAGATGACCCGCTACTACGCCAACATCGTGGGCAAGTACGGCAACCCCGTGCAGAAGGCCCTGCAGAAGCTGGGCTCCCTGCCCATCAGCACCATCTGCTCCACCCACGGCCCCGTGTGGACGGAACAGATTGCCCGTGTGGTCAGCATCTACGACCGCCTGAGCCGCTACGAGGCCGAGGAGGGCGTGGTCATTGCCTACGGCACCATGTACGGCAACACCGAGCAGATGGCCGAAGCCATTGCCGCCGAACTCTCCGCCCAGGGCATCCGCCACATCGTGATGCACAACGTCAGCAAGAGTCACCCCAGCTACATTCTGAAGGACATCTTCAAGTACCGCGGCCTCATCGTGGGCTGCCCCACCTACAGCAACCAGATCTACCCCGAAATCGAGTCCCTGCTCTCCAAGGTACTGGTGCGCGAGGTCAAGGGCCGCTACCTCGGCTGGTTCGGCTCCTTCTGCTGGGCCGGCGCCGCCGTGAAGCGCATTGCCGAGTTCGCCGAGAAGAGCAAGCTCGAGATTGTGGGCGACCCCGTGGAGATGAAGCAGGCCATGAAGGAGCTCACCTACACCCAGTGCGAAAATCTGGCCCGCGCCATGGCCGACCGCCTGAAGCGCGACCGGGCGAACTGAAGACAGCGAGCATCATCAACCACAGATTTACACAGATAATACGGATTCACACAGGTCAAAGATAAACTTGAAATCCGTCTCATCCGTGAAAATCTGTGGTTTCACAAAACCTCACCAACTCAAAAACTCAAAAACCTCATAAACTCCAGAACTGATCTATGAGACTCATTATTCAACCCGATTACGCATCCGTATCGCGCTGGGCCGCCCACTACGTGGCCGCCCGCATTAAGGCCGCACGTCCTACGGCCGAACACCCCTTTGTACTGGGCTGCCCCACCGGCTCGTCGCCCCTGGGCATGTATAAGGAACTGATTGACCTCTGCAAGCAGGGGCTCGTCTCCTTCCGCCATGTCGTGACCTTCAACATGGACGAGTACGTCGGCCTGCCCAAGGAACACCCCGAGAGCTACTACTCCTTCATGTGGAACAACTTCTTCAGCCACATCGACATCCTGCCCGAGAACACCAACATCCTCAACGGCAACGCCCCCGACCTCGAGGCCGAGTGCGCCCGCTTCGAGGCCAAGATCAAGTCCTACGGCGGCGTAGACCTCTTCATGGGCGGCATTGGCCCCGACGGCCACATTGCCTTCAACGAGCCCGGCTCGTCGCTCACCTCGCGCACCCGCCAGAAGACCCTCACCACCGACACCATCATCGCCAACTCGCGCTTCTTCAACAACGACATCAACCAGGTGCCCAAGACGGCCCTCACCGTGGGCGTAGGCACCGTGATGGACGCCCGCGAGGTGATGATCATCGTCAACGGCCACAACAAGGCCCGCGCGCTCTATCACGCCGTGGAGGGCCCCGTCATGCAGATGTGGACCATCAGCGCCCTGCAGATGCACCCCAAAGGTATCATCGTGTGCGACGACGCCGCCACCGACGAACTGAAGGTCGGCACCTACCGCTACTTCAAGGACATCGAGGCCGCCCACCTAGAGCCGGCTGCACTCTGACGACTGTCCGTTTTCCCGTAGGGGCAGACCTATGTGTCTGCCCTGATTACCATTGCGTTGTGCATTCGGGCGGACACGCAGGTCCGCCCCTACAGCGCCATGTAGCTCGTAGCTAAATGACAAGATGACAACGTGACAATCATGACAACGGCGCCCGTCATTGGCAAGCCGCCACGCCCAAGGCACCGGCAATGGCCGACGCCACGGCGATGATGAGTTTCAGCACAATGTCCCAAGTGAGGGACTTCTTCTTTTTCTGTTCCGTTTCCATACTGGTTTTGTGTGTTTTAAGTGTTCGTGTGTGTTAGAATGCTGGTTTGTCTGCCCGAATACACAGGCTTCGGTATTCAGGGCGGACACATAGGTCCGCCCCTACAGCGCCATGTAGCTTGTAGCTGACCAATCGACCTCAACCCAGCGGGTTGTCGGAGTCCCCATCGCTGCCGCCGCCACCGCTGCTGGAGCCGCCCGAACTGCCCGAGCCGCCGGCCACGGCACCCTGCGTGTTGGCCGTGATGTCCACGGTCACGTTGCCCTCGTCGTCCACGCGGTACATCCCCTTGGCGTACATCATGCCGCGCATCGTGGCGTAGCGCGACTGGCGGTCGTAGAGCCGCTTCACCTTCAGGTAGTCGGCCGAGGGAGTCTCCTTGCCCTCCTTGAGCCAGGTGTTGAGTGCCTTGCTGATGAGGCCGAAGCTGACGCGCTGCTTCATCTGGGCGTCTGTCCAGTTGGTGTTGGGGTTGCACAGCTTGGCCGAGTAGCAGGCCCCCGTCTTTTTCACCACGCGGGTGTAGATGTCTTCGTGTCGGCAGGCGCGGCCGGAGTGTCGGCCCGTCACCCAGTTACCGGTTACTTTTCCCATCGTTCGCTCCTCTCCGTCCCGCCTAAGGGAAAGGCTGCACAGGTGTGGGGACAGAGAGGGTAGGGATTAACCCGTGCAGCTGGTTCATACATCCATCAAAAAAACTTCGTCAGTGGCAGCCGGAGCCGGAGCGGTGTCCGCCCCCACGGTTCCCCCATGGTTCTCTTCATCCTCGCGCGACGGACGAAGGGAGTTGTCGGGGAATGGTAAGGGACTACAGTCGCAGCAGACGCTGGGCCGACCATCTTTCGCAGGCAAAGGTAGGGTGGCCGCTTTGCGCCCTAAAATTTTTTTCGCGGAATTTTTTTTTTTGAGGGGGAAGTTTGGGAGAACGTAGACCATGGCGCAGACGTTCTATTCAACTCCCCTCCTCCTTGCGGAGGAGGGGTGCCCGGTACGGGCGGGGTGGTAGAGAACACAAGGATGGGCAGTGGCGGACTGCTCGTGGCGTGTCCCTGTAGGGGCGGACCTGTGTGTCCGCCCGGGGGGATGCTCTTTCTTTCCTCTTTTGCACGGGCAAAAGAGAAAGAAGCAAAGAGAAAACCCGCCGGCTGCATCTGCGGGGCTACTGCGAGAGGCGTCGGGCTAAAGCAAAAAAACTCGCTTCGCTCAGACAGTTTTTGCTTTTTCACGCCCTCCTGCCTCTCTCCGCTTCACGCCCCTCCGATGAGGCCGGAAGCTATTCGGCTCCCCTCCTCCACAAATCTTCGACACACATCTTAGCATGAGATGATAGGACGAAGCGGGCTGAAGGCCCAACCAACCCATAGCCCAGGGCAGAGCGAAGCGACACCCTGGGTAGAAAAATCCCTCAAAGCCTACGCCCTGAAAGGGCAAAAGCCTGACTGACCACACTGTGAC
>CAMGAL010000069.1 GCA_946007445.1 uncultured Mediterranea sp. | reverse complement strand
AGGAGATTGACTACCTCAACAAGCATGGCTTTGCTGCTGACTTTGCTAAGCTGAAGTATTCTTATAACGTCGGTATCTGGGGCACCAGCATCTGCGGGGGCGAAATCCTGGATTCCGCACAGGGCCTGCCCGAAACGGCTTACCTGAAGCATTGCACCAAGGAGGGTAGCGAGCAGCTGCGCCTCACCTTCGAGAAGGGAGAGCTGAAGGCTGTCAACGGTGAGCAGTTCGACGACCCCATTCGCGCCATCCAGAAGGTGGAGGAAATCGGAGCCGCCTATGGCATCGGCCGCGATATGCACGTGGGCGACACCATCATCGGCATCAAGGGTCGCGTGGGTTTCGAAGCCGCCGCCCCCATGCTCATCATCGGCGCCCACCGCTTCCTGGAGAAATATACCCTGAGCAAGTGGCAGCAGTACTGGAAAGACCAGGTGGCCAACTGGTATGGCATGTTCCTGCACGAGAGCCAGTACCTGGAGCCCGTGATGCGTGACATCGAGGCCATGCTGACCGAGAGCCAGCGCCATGTGAATGGTACCGCCATCCTGGAACTCCGTCCGCTGGGCTTCTCGACCGTAGGCGTGGAGTCGGCCGACGACTTGGTCAAGAACAAGCTGGGCGAGTATGGCGAAATGCAGAAGGGCTGGACTGCCGACGACGCCAAGGGCTTCATCAAGGTGCTCTCCACTCCCTTGCGAGCTTATTATGCCAACCATAAGGATGAACTGAAATAAAGCTACCCGATATGATTAAAGTAGGAATTATCGGTGGGGCAGGATATACAGCAGGCGAACTCATCCGCCTGCTGCTGAACCACCCCGAAGCGGAAATCGTCTTCATCAACAGCGCCAGCAATGCGGGAAACAAGATTACCGATGTCCACGAAGGACTGTATGGCGAGACCGACTTGGTCTTCACCGACCAGCTTCCGCTCGACGAGATAGACTGCCTCTTCTTCTGTACCGCTCATGGCGACACCAAGAAGTTTCTGGAGAGCCACAACGTGCCCGAGGAGCTGCGCATCATCGACCTCTCGATGGACTATCGCCTGAAGAGTGACGACCACGACTTCATCTACGGATTGCCCGAGTTGAACCGCCGTGCTACCTGCAAGGCCCGCCATGTGGCCAATCCAGGCTGCTTCGCCACCTGCATCCAGCTGGGCCTGCTGCCCCTGGCCAAGAACCTCCTGCTCAACGACGACATTTGGGTGAACGCCATCACCGGCAGCACCGGTGCAGGTGTCAAGCCCGGAGCCACCAGCCACTTCAGCTGGCGCAACAACAACCTGAGCATCTACAAGGCCTTCGAACACCAGCATGTGCCCGAAATCAAGCAGTCGCTGCAGCAGCTCCAGAGCAGCTTCCACTCGGAGGTGGAGTTCATCCCCTACCGAGGCGACTTCGCGCGTGGCATTTTCGCCACCATCGTGGTGAAAACCAAAGTTTCACTGGAGGAAATCACCCGCATGTATGAGGAGTATTATGCGAAGGACTCCTTCACCCACATCGTGGAGAAGAACATCGACCTCAAGCAGGTGGTGAACACCAACAAGTGCCTCATCCATCTGGAGAAGCATGGCGACAAACTCCTCATTGTGAGCTGCATCGACAACCTGCTGAAGGGTGCTAGCGGACAGGCCGTGCACAACATGAATCTGATGTTCAATCTGGAAGAGACTGTCGGGCTGAAACTGAAGCCGTCAGCGTTTTAAACTCTAATATATATGTAATTTGAAAATGAAACTCTTCGACGTCTATCCATTATTCGACATAAACATTGTCAAAGGTAAGGGGTGCCATGTGTGGGATGAACACGGCACCGAATATCTGGACCTCTATGGGGGCCATGCCGTCATCTCCATCGGTCATGCACACCCCCACTATGTAGAGATGATCAGCCGTCAGGTCGGCACCCTGGGCTTCTATAGCAACTCCGTCATCAATCGCTTGCAACAGCAGCTGGCCGAGCGGCTGGGCAAGGTGTGTGGCTACGACGACTACGCCCTGTTCCTTATCAACAGCGGGGCCGAAGCCAACGAAAATGCCTTGAAGCTGGCCTCGTTCTACAACGGCCGCACCCGCGTCGTCTCGTTCAACAAAGCCTTCCATGGCCGCACCTCGCTGGCGGTGGAGGTGACCAACAACCCCAAAATCATCGCTCCCATCAACGATAACGGGCACGTCACCTACCTGCCGCTCAACGACATCGAAGCCATGCGCACCGAGCTGGCCAAGGGGGATGTCTGCGCCGTCATCATCGAGGGTATTCAAGGCGTAGGAGGCATTCAGCTGCCTACCGACGAGTTCATGCAAGCCCTGCGTGAGTCTTGTACAGCCCACGGTACCGTCTTGATTCTCGATGAAATCCAGAGCGGGTATGGCCGTAGCGGACGCTTTTTCGCCCACCAGTATAACGGCGTGAAGCCCGATATCATCACCGTGGCTAAGGGCATCGGCAACGGATTCCCCATGGGAGCCGTCCTCATCAGCCCCCTGTTCACCCCTGTCTATGGCCAACTGGGCACCACCTTTGGCGGCAATCACTTGGCTTGCACCGCTGCCTTGGCCGTACTCGACGTCATGGAGCAGGAACAGCTGGTCGACAATGCCGCCCGTGTGGGCGATTTCCTGCTGACCGAATTGAAGAAGCTGCCTCAAATCAAGGAGGTACGTGGTCGCGGCCTGATGATTGGCTTGGAATTCGAACAGCCCATCAAGGAGTTGCGCCTGCGTCTGCTCAAGGAGCAGCACGTATTCACCGGTGTCAGCGGTACCAATGTCATCCGCTTGTTGCCACCCCTCAGCTTCTCTATGGAGGAAGCCTCCGAGTTCCTGCGGCGCTTCCAGAAAGTGCTGGGATGAATCTCTTTGACTGATTGTTCACTTTTTATGCCAAAATTACGCAAAAAGCCATCCTTTTTGCGTAATTTTGTCGCATCTAAATAGCAAGGACATGAGAATAGCAATTATCGGAGCCGGAAACATGGGCGGAGCCATCGCCCGCGGCTTAGCTAAAAGCCAGTTAGTGGCAGCAGGAGAGATTTGTGTGGCCGATCCGTCGGCCGAAACGTTGAAACGTCTGAATGAGGAGCATCCGGAGATAGAGACTACCGACGACAACTGCCGGGCCATCGAGGGGGCAGACATTGTATTGCTGGCTGTGAAGCCTTGGCTGGCCGAGCAGGTGCTCGGAGGGTTGGGCCTGAAACAGGAGCAACTGCTCATCTCCATCGTGGCCGGTGTGGATTTTGCCCATTTGGGGCAGATATTGGGTCGTGACGACCAGCCCATCTGCCGGATGATTCCTAATACAGCCATCCGCCTGGGCGAGAGCACCACCTTGATAGCTTGCAATCCGCAAGCGGCGGCTCATCAGGCCGACATTGTCAAACTGTTCAGCAGCATGGGACGTGTGTTCTGCCTCACCGAGAAGCAGATGGGCGCTGCCACCGCGATGACCTCCTGTGGCATTGCCTACGCCTTGAAGTACATCCAGGCTGCTATGCAGGCAGGTATCGAGTTGGGCATTTATCCCAAAGACGGTATGCAGATGGTGGCCCAATCCGTGAAGGGAGCCGCTGCCCTGATTCTGGAGGGAGACACCCATCCGGCCATCGAGATAGACAAAGTATGCACTCCCGGCGGCATCACCATCAAGGGTGTGAACGAGTTGGAACACAACGGATTTGCCTCGGCCCTCATCAAGGCCATCAAGAGCAGCTGTTAAACGGATGATGATACTATGGACGAACAAATCAGACAAATAGCCCAGCGGCTGCAAGGTCTGCGCGATGCGCTGGATCTGACAGCTGCCGATGTTGCCGCCGAGTGCGCTATTCCCCTCGAAGAGTACCGGAAAGCAGAAAGCGGCACGAGCGACATCTCACTCAGCATCTAGCAGAAGATTGCCCGCCACTACGGCATCGCCCTCGATGCCCTGATGTTTGGTGAAGAACCCAAGATGGAGAGCTACTTCCTGACTCGTGCCGGTAAGGGGACCTCGATAGAACGCACCGCAGCCTATCGCTATCAGGCACTGGCTGCGGGATTCCGCGGACGCAAGGCCGACCCCTTTCTGGTGACCGTAGAACCCAAACCTGAGAACGAACCCATCCACTACAACAGCCACGAGGGGCAGGAGTTCAACGTCGTCATCCAGGGCCGGATGCAGCTCAACATCGGTAGCAAGGAGCTGATCTTGGAGCCCGGCGACAGCATCTACTTCAACTCCCTCTTGCCCCACGGCATGAAAGCCCTCGACGGCAAGACGGTGAAGTTCTTAGCTATCATTCTATAAATAACGAGCCCTTATGTTAGACAGATTCCTCACACAGACAACTTTCACCTCGCAAGAGGACTTCAAGAAGAATCTACGGATTCGTGTGCCAGAACCGTTCAACTTTGGCTATGACGTAGTCGATGTCTGGGCTGCCGAAGAGCCGGACAAGAAAGCCCTGCTCTGGACCAACGACCACGGCGAGTGCCATCAGTACACCTTTGCCGACATGAAGGCCCAGAGCGACCGGACCGCCTCCTACTTCCAGTCGCTGGGCATCGGTCGGGGTGACATGGTGATGCTCATCCTCAAGCGCCGCATCGAGTTCTGGTTCAGCATCATTGCCCTCCACAAGCTGGGAGCCACCGTTATTCCCGCCACCCACCTGCTCACGAAGAAAGACATCGTATACCGTTGCCAGGCCGCTACAATCAAGATGATTGTGTGTGCCGGCGAGCCGGTCATTACCACCCATGTGGCCGAAGCATTGCCCTGCTCTCCCAGTGTGGAGCATGTGGTCAGTGTAGGTCACGATGTGCAAGCAGTATTACTCGACAATCATCAGGGTGTGGCTCAAGCGGCCTCCTTTGTCCGTCCCGAGCATCCCAACAACAACGACGACATCTCGCTGATGTACTTCACCAGCGGCACGACTGGCGAGCCCAAGATGGTGGCACACGACTTCACCTATCCGCTGGGACACATCGTCACCGGTGCCCTCTGGCACAACCTGCATCCCGGCAGCTTGCACCTCACCATTGCCGATACCGGTTGGGGCAAGGCCGTGTGGGGCAAGCTCTACGGGCAGTGGATAGCCGGAGCCAATATCTTCGTCTACGATCACGAGAAGTTTACGCCGGCCGACATCCTGCAGAAGATTCAAGACTATCGTGTCACCTCGCTCTGCGCCCCTCCCACCATCTTCCGCTTCCTTATCCACGAAGACTTGACCAAGTACGACTTGAGCAGTCTGGAGTATTGCACCATTGCCGGCGAGGCACTCAATCCCGCCGTGTACGACACCTTCAAGCAACTCACCGGTATCCGGCTGATGGAGGGCTTCGGACAGACCGAGACCACCCTGACCGTGGCCACCATGCCTTGGATGGAGCCCAAGCCCGGCAGCATGGGACTGCCCAATCCGCAGTACGATGTCGATCTCATCGATGCCGACGGACGCTCGGTGGAGGCTGGCGAACAGGGACAAATCGTTATCCGCACCGACCGCAGCAAGCCCCTCGGCCTCTTCAAGGAGTACTACCGCGATGCCGAGCGTACACACGAAGCCTGGCACGACGGTATCTACTATACCGGCGACGTGGCCTGGAAGGATGAGGATGGCTACCTCTGGTTTGTGGGCCGTGCCGACGATGTCATCAAGAGCAGCGGCTACCGCATCGGTCCCTTCGAGGTGGAGAGCGCCCTCATGACCCATCCGGCTGTGGTGGAGTGCGCCATCACGGGTGTGCCTGATGAAATCCGCGGCCAGGTGGTGAAAGCCACCATTGTGCTGAGCAAGGAGTACAAGTCCAAAGCCGGTGACGAGCTGGTGAAGGAGTTGCAGAACCATGTGAAGCGCGTGACGGCTCCCTACAAGTATCCTCGTGTGGTGGAGTTTGTCGACGAACTGCCCAAGACCATCAGTGGCAAGATACGCCGTGTGGAAATCCGTAACAATGATAAAAACTAATGTTAGAGGAGTAATCTGGAGGAGTTAGAGGAGTTCAAGGAGTTACCGGCCCTTTCGGGCCTCAGGAGTTAAAGCCAATACTCCGACTATTGACTGAGCAGGCGTAGCCTGCGATAACTCCTAACGGAGCGCAGCGAAGTGATAACTCCTTAACTCCTCTAACTCCTAAAAAAATGATACACAAAATGAAAAGACTGATCTTGATGCTGGCTCTCGCAGCCGGCCTGACCACCGCCGTGGCCCAACCCTCTGTGGTGAAGAAAATCATTGAGACCGGCACCACCGACAACCAGGTGATGCACCATCTCGACATACTGACCAACCGCTTTGGCGGACGTCTCATCGGCTCGGATGCCTACGAGAATGCTGCCGCCTGGATGCAACACGAGTTCCGAAAGTGGGGTATCGAGACCCACTTGGAGGAAGCTGGCGAACTCTCCGTAGGCTTCAACCGCGGCCCTTGGTGGGGACGCATGATAGGTGGCGACCAACCCATGACGCTCCACTTTGTGACTCCCTCCTACACCTCGGGCACGCATGGCGTGCAGCGCGGACATGTGCTCATTGAGCCTGCCGACGAAGGCGAGCTGCAGCGTATGCGCCATGCCCTGAAGGGGGCCTGGGTACTGGTCAGCGGCAACAGCACCGGCTGGCCCATCGGCCACTCCCATCGAAACGACTCACTGCGTGCAGCCATCAAGGAGGAGAACCGCGCCATCGCCCGCTACAACGACTCACTGATGCGTGCCGACCGCAGCCGCGAATCCATGGCCAAGCGCAAGAAGCTGCGCGCCTTCCCCGGCCTCTACTACGATGAGATGGTCGAGGCCGGTGTATTGGGCTTCATCCAGTCAGCCGAGGTACCTCTGCGTGCCCTCTATGACCGCCCCATGCTGAACGAACTGAAGACCGACTTCGACCACTTGCCTACGGTGTGCGACATCAAGCTGGACGAGCATCAGTACAAGGTCATCCATCAGATGGCCCGTGAGCGTCGCGACTTCCAGTTGGAGTTCGACATCCGCAACCACTTCAAACTCGGCCCCATCAAGTACCACAACGTGCTGGGGTACATCCGCGGCAGCAAATACCCCGATGAGTGTGTCATCATCTCCGGCCATCTCGATGCCTACGACGTGGCTACCGGAGGCATCGACTGCGGTACCGGCATCGGCCCCATGATGGAGGCTGCCCGCCTGCTGGCCCTGTCGGGTGCCAAGCCCAAGCGCACCATCCTCTTCGTTGCCTTTGCCGGCGAGGAGTTCGGCCTGCTGGGAGCCAAGGCCTTCTGCGAAACCCACAAGAAGGATTTGAAGCTCATCTCCAACCTCTTCAACCGCGATGGAGGCCCCACACCTCCCGTAGGCATCAGTGTGCCCCAGGCCATGTACGATGACTTTAAGAAGATTTGTGAGCCGATAGCCGGCATCCGTCCCGACTATCCCTTCGAAGTGACGGTAGCCAAGCCCCGGCCGCGTCCCACGCAGATGGGAGGCACCGATGCCACCGTCTTTGCCGTGAAGGGCGTGCCCACCTTCGGCTTCCGTACCGAGGACATCAAGGGCTATAACTTCAACTACGGCGAGATTTGGCACACCGAGCGCGACCTGTTCAACAAAAATATCCCCGAGTATCAGGAGCACACCGCAGTCGTCACCGCCATCGTGGCCCTCGGCGTGGCCAACCTCGACAAGCTCCTCTCGCGCGAGGGCATGTACAGCGACGCTCAGTAGTCTATCGGACTGAAGGCATCTTCGTAGTGCTCTATCCGAAAAGAATCCGCATCCCCCGTGACGGACACGATGTCGAAGCGCAACGGCAGGTCTATCCTGTGCTGCTTCACGTAGGCATCGGCCGCACGGAGGATGCGGCGTATTTTGGAGAGGGTGACCGCCTCCTCCGGAGCGCGGCACGCATCCTCTTTCAAGGTCTTCACCTCCACCACCACCAGCTGTCCCTCCTGTTGCGCCACGATGTCCAGCTCCAGGTGTCCGATGCGCCAGTTCCGCTCGCGGATGACATAGCCTTTCCGCTCCAGAAAACGGGCGGCTGCCTCCTCTCCGGCGTTTCCCAATTGATTGTGTGCTGCCATTTGCTTCTATTTTACTGCTGTGGCTGCAAAAATACGCTTTTTCTATTTTGATTTTGAGGAACTAAGTGTAAATTTGCAGAAGCTATGAAAAAGAATCTCTCCAAACGTGCTCCCGGCACGTCCCGACCCCAGCCTGTGCGTCGTCATCGCATGGTATGCCTGATGAGCGAGGAAGAGCTGCGCATCGTGAACCGCTACCTCGAACGGTACCGGATCAACAACAAGTCGCGCTGGCTGCGGGAGACTGTGCTTCGCTTCATCCAGAAGAACATGGAGCAGGACTATCCGACCCTCTTCGGCGAACACGATATGCGCAGATAATTCCCATGATGGACGACACCTACTACATGAAGCAGGCCTTGGCCGAGGCCGAGAAGGCCGCCCGCCGCGACGAAGTGCCGGTGGGGGCGGTGGTGGTCTGTCGTGACCGCATCATTGCCCGTGCCCACAACCTGACCGAAGCGCTCACCGACGTCACCGCCCATGCCGAGATGCAGGCCCTGACGGCCGCCGCCTCCCACTTGGGCGGCAAGTACCTCAACGAGTGTACGCTCTACGTCACCGTGGAGCCTTGTGTCATGTGTGCCGGAGGCATCGGGTGGGCCCAGTTGGGCACCTTGGTCTATGGTGCCCCCGACGAGAAGCGCGGCTACCGCCGCTATGCTCCCCAGGCCCTCCACCCCAAGACCGTAGTGCGCAGCGGCGTGCTGGCCGACGAGTGTGCCGCGCTCATGAAGGCCTTCTTCCAGCGCAAGCGCTAATGACATGTTCAACCGTTCACGAAGACGTCTTCAAATGCCCACGAAGACGTCTTCATCGGCCCACGAAAGCATATTCATGAGCCGATGAAGGTATCTTACTTAAAATGGCAGGATTTCAGATTGTCTTTTGGTGATTCTGCAAGGAATCACTATCTTTGTACGCAAATCAAGAAAGGACGCAGCTATGAAGTAC
>CAMGAL010000068.1 GCA_946007445.1 uncultured Mediterranea sp. | reverse complement strand
TGTGTGCGTGCGGGTGGGTGGTCTTGATCTCGATATAGGGCACCTCACCCTCGGCAGTTGCGATGAGCGGTGCGTTGTGTCCGGCGTTACAATAGACGAGCTGCCCCGTCTTCAGGTCGAGAATGCCGAGGAAGAGGGTACAGAACATGCCCGAATCGTTGGACTCGGAGATGGCTTCGTTGAGCGAGCGCACAATGCCCGACGGCTGGTCGAGGTGTCCCGACATGGTGCGGAACAGGCTGCGCGTCACGGCCATGAGCAACGAGGCCGGCACACCTTTGCCCGACACGTCGCCGATGGTGAAGAAGAGGCGGTCGTCGTCGATGAAGAAGTCATACAGGTCGCCTCCCACCTCTTTGGCCGGTGTCAGGGTGGCGTAGAGGTCCACGTCACTGCGGTCGGGGAAGGGCGGGAATATCTTGGGAATCATGCCCATCTGTATATCGCTGGCAATGCGCAGTTCGCTCTCGATGCGCTCCTTGTTGGCCGTCGTGGTGCGCAGTTCGTCCATGTAGGTCACGAGCGATCGCTGCATCACCTGGAACGAGTCGTGCAGTTGCAGCATCTCGTCGCGGCTCTCTATCTGAGGCAGGGGAGCGTTGAAGTCACCTTGGGCAATGCGCTTGGCCGACTCGGCAAACTTGGTCAGCGGAGCGGTGGTACGACGCACGGTGCGATAGACGGTGATGCCCAGCAGCACGAGTCCGACGAGGGCGATGAGCAGGGCATGGTTGCGCGTGCGCTCCACGCCTTGGAAGACATCTTGATACGGGCAGACCAAGGCCAGCGACCAACCGGTGCGCTCGATGGGGGCGTAGAACACATAGCTCAGCGTGTCGTCGTTCTGCAGCAACGACATGCCCTCGCGTCCGTCCACCATGTTCTGACCGATTTCCATCACGGTGGTGTCGGCCATGTCGAGGGTGGCGGTGAAGACCGTCTCAGCCAGCAGTCTTTCGCGCTGTCTGTGAACCAAGTAGGCTCCTCCGCGACCCACCATCAGGTTGTACGAATGGGGATAGGGTTGCATACGGTTCACCTCTCCGGTGAGCCATTCCAGCGAGAGGTCGGCCGTGAAGATGGCATAGAGCTTGCCCTCGGCATCGTGCAGGGGAAGGGAGTAGGTGGTCATGATCATCTCGCCGCCGCCATCGTCGTAGTAGGGTTCACTCCAGTAGGGGCGGTCCAGAAGCTTGGGTATCTGATACCAGTCCATGTAGGGGTAGTCATACTCCTCCGTGCCCAGTTGCAGGGTGTCGATACGGTCGTTGTAACGATAGGCGTAGGGCGAGAAGAGGATGCCCTTTTCGGCGTAGTAGCCCGGTTCGAAGGCAATGGCGCTTCCGGCTATCATGGGATTGTTCTCCAGCAACTTGCGGGTGATGCCATACATAGCGTCGGGATGATCCAGCCGTTCGCTGATGGCGGGAGCGGCATTGCGCACGGCCACTTCCACATTCTCCAGCACGTGGTCTACCCGCTGAATGGTCGTGGAGAGTGCTTCTTGGGCATGACTGGATGCCTCTTCGCGCACCCGCTCACGGGCGGTGTGGAAGAAGGCCACGAATGCCGTCACAAAGACCGCAACGGCTATGAGAATGACCCATAGACTCAATCGAGCCGAGAAGGAAGAACTTATCTTGATGTTCACTGGGTTGAATCTGATTTTATAAGGTTATTTACTGACGTTTCATGGGCATAGCTCCTCGTAGGACACCGGCCGCGAGAGTCTGCGGTGGCGCATCATCAGTGCCGATGTTCGATCCACCTGTTCGGGCGTGAGCTGGAAGAGGGCTTTTCCGCCCGAGCGTGGTGTCTGCAGCAGGAGTATCTCGTCCAGCATCCACTTCTGGTGCGGGCGGTTGGTGCTGACATGGTGTTCCGCCACCTGCCTCATCACGATTTCCAAGGCCTCTTCGCGGTGTTCGGCCACCCACTCCCACCCCTTGCGCGAGGCGCGGGCAAAGGCTTCGAAGGCCTTTCGGTTAGCCAGAAATCGCTCGCGCGACACGTAGAGTCCATCCTCAGGGATGTCATAGCCCATGTCGGCCAGTCGGAATACATGCTTGGGGTTCACGCCCGAAGCGCGTATCTGCAGGTATTCGTTGTAACTCATGGCCAGTGTGGCATCGATGGCTCCCGATATGTAGAGGTTGATGTTGTGGATGAAGGGTATCCAACGTATGTTCCAGGCACTGTCCGTGTTGGCCATCAGGGCCACCTCACCGAATCCGGCTTTCCAGATGCCCACCTTCTTGTCTTTCAGGTCGGCGGGCTTGCGGATGTCGTCGTGGCGGGGCACTATCATCAGCGAGTTGCGTGCCGAGGTCTGCAGGATGTTCACCAAGGGGTAGCCCTGGTCGATTTGTGCCAAGGCTTGCTGCAGCTGCAGGCTGATGACGTCGCTACTGCCTTCGTACAGGCGGTTCAGAGCAGGGTATGAGGGCGAGGGGTGTACGATTTCCACATCCAGCCCTTCGGCTTTGTAATAGCCCAACTCCATGGCTGCATAGTAGCCGGCAAACTGGCTCTGGGGCGTCCACTGGGGAGTGAACACCAAACGGGTCTGTGCCGATAGCATTGTGGCCATTCCGCAAAGCCACAAGCAGCTGACCAGGAATCTGTGTTTGAGGTCTTTTCTCATGTCCGAACTGTTTCTGAGCGCAAATATAGAAATTATCTTCCTTTTGTCTTTCCTCGCGAGGGAAATATTTTTTCCTGAGAGAGAAGAAAAGGAGAGGAAGGTGGATATTTCGGTCGTTGGAAGGATTTAGGAGTTAAAGGAGATAAAGGAGTTATCACTCCGCTGCGCCTGCTCAGCCAATAGTCGGAGTTTCGACTCTAACTCCTAGGCCCGCCAGGGCCGATAACTCCTTTAACTACTTAACTACTAAAAAAAGCCTCACAAAAACTCCTGCTCCAAGGCCGCGATAGTGGCCAGCGTCCGACTCACCTCCGTAGAGGGCAGGTGGCGACAGGCACATTGCAGGTAGCGCTTGGCCTGGGCATAGCCGCTCTGCAACAGGGCCGCCATGCGGTTGCGGTAGTCGGCCTGCTGCATTCGGGTGGGTTGGGACAGGCGGCGGTACTCCGCTTCCAGCGCAGTGCGGCTCTGCTCGGCCTGCAGGTAGTAGTAGTTGCCCAGGAAGATGTTGGCCTGCAGGTGCTCCGGCTCCAGACGCAGCACCTGCTCGTAGAGCGAGCGGGCCTGTTCTGTGTCGTTGTCGGCAAAGCATTGGGCAGCCCGGCGACTCAGTGTCTCCGCGGCATCACGTTGCTGGGCAGCCAAGGGGATGGCCGTCAGCAGGCAGGCCAGTAACAGGTAGAAAAGGGGGTTGAGGTGTCTCATCATCGTTCAGTTTGGCCTCAAAAGTACAAACTTTCGTTGGTTTTGCCTATTTTTGCAGCAAAATTCCACCCGAAATGAGTAAAACTGACCAAGAAATCCTTCAGATAGCCCTCCCCTCCATCGTGTCCAACATCACCGTCCCCTTGCTCGGACTGGTCGATACCACCCTGGCCGGGCACCTGGGCGCGCCTGCCTACATCGGTGCCATTGCCGTGGGCAGCACGCTGTTCAACCTTATCTATTGGGTCTTTGCCTTCCTGCGCATGGGCACCAGCGGCATGACGGCACAGGCCTGGGGCCGACGCGACCTGCCCGAGGTGACGCGCCTGCTGCTCCGCTCCGTAGCCGTGGGTACGATGGTGGCCCTCTGCTTCCTCGTGCTGCAGGTACCGCTGCGCCAGCTGGCCTTCTGCTTCATCCACACCACGCCCGAGGTGCAGGCCCTGGCCACGCGCTACTTCCATATCTGCATCTGGGGAGCCCCTGCCGTGCTGGGCCTCTACGGGCTCACGGGCTGGTATGTCGGCGTGCAGAACTCGCGCATCCCCATGTGGATAGCCATCGTGCAGAATCTGGTGAACATCAGCGTCAGCCTGCTGTTGGTGTGCGGATGGGGAATGAAGATAGAGGGCGTGGCCTTGGGCACGCTGGTGGCGCAGTATGCGGGCTTGGGCATGGGGCTCTGGCTGTGGGCGGCCGGCTACGGACGGTTGGCTGCCCCCCGACGGCGAGGGAGCCTGCGGCTGTCGCTGCTCTTCGAGCGGGAGGCCATGAAGCGCTTCTTCACCGTCAATCGCGACATCTTCCTACGCACGCTCTGCCTGGTCAGCGTCACCCTCTACTTCACGGCAGCCAGCGCCGGGCAGGGCGAGGTGGTGATGGCCGTCAATGCCTTGATGCTCCAGCTCTTCACCCTCTATTCGTATGTGATGGACGGCTTTGCCTTTGCCGGCGAGGCGCTGAGCGGACGCTACATCGGAGCCCGTCGGCGCGACGCCCTCCTCCGCACGGTGCGCCACCTCTTCGGGTGGGGCTTGGCCATGTGCCTGCTCTACACCTTGCTCTATGCGGCAGGCGGTTCGGCCTTCTTGGGTCTGCTCACCGACGATGCCCAGGTCATTGCCGCCGCGGCCGACTACTTCCCCTGGGCCTGCCTCATCCCCCTGGCCGGCATGGCCGCCTTTGTGTGGGACGGCATCTTCATCGGAGCCACGGCCACGCGAGGCATGTTGGTAGCCATGGCCGGCGGTGCCCTCACCTTCTTCTTGCTCTACAGCAGTTTGCGCGGCTCATTGGGCAATCATGCCCTCTGGATAGCCTTCCTCAGCTACCTGTTCATGCGCGGAGTGATTCAGACCTTCTGGTCGCGTCGCGTGATGCGATAGCCCAAGGCAGCCACCAAGATGCTCATCAGCGGACTGATGAGGTTGAAGAAGCAGAAGGGCAGATAGGTCATTGTGGAGACACTCAGGATGGTGGCTTGCGTCATGCCACAGCTGTTCCAAGGAATCAAGACCGAGGTCACCGTGACGGCATCCTCCGTGGTGCGGCTCAGCAGGCGCGACTCATAGCCCTGCTTCTGGTAGAAGTAGTTGAAGATGCCACCGATGAGGAAGATGCTAAGGTACAGGTCTGAGGAAGTCACGAAGAGTAAGAGGCAGGCACCTAACGAAAAGAAGCCAATGCTGAGACGGCTCTTCATGAGGTGGGCAAAGGACGATGTGATGCTCTCTATCATGCCACAGGCGGTCATGGCGCCACCGAAGCACATGGCACAGAGAATGAGCCACACGGTGGGCAACATGCCCGACATGCCATGCGTGGCGATGAGCTCCGTCAGCAACTCGTTGTGCGAGGGCAAGGCCGTGCTGCCATAGAGTCCCAGCATGGCCCCGCGGAAGGTGTTGGCCTCGCCGGCTATCTCACGCAGCAGGTCGGGCTGGAAGATGAGGGCAAAGATGCCTGCCAGCAAGGTGGAGAGGAACAAGGTGATGACGGAGGGCACACGACGGGCAATGAGCCACGCCGTGCCGGCCGGCACCAAGAGCAACCAAGGCGTGATGGTGAACCGCTCCTGCAAGGCCTGCGTGAAGGCCGCCATCTCACGGGTGTCGGCACTCTCGCTCCACCAGCCCATGCCGATGAATATCAGCAGGGTGATGATGATGGAGGGCACGGTGGTGATCATCATGTAGCGGATGTGGCTGAAGAGGGGCACCCCATTGACCGAAGAGGCCAGCACCGTGGTGTCCGACAGGGGCGACACCTTGTCGCCGAAGTAGGCCCCCGATATGATGGCACCTGCTATCCACCCCTCGTGGAAGCCCTGCGCCTTGCCGATGCCCATCAAGGCAATGCCTATGGTGGCAATGGTAGTCCACGAGCTGCCTGTCATGACCGACACCAGTGCACAGATGATGCAGCAGGAGGCCAGAAAGAAGTCGGGATGGATAATCTGCAGTCCGTAGTAGATGAGCGTAGGCACCACACCGCTGATCATCCACGCACCGCTCAGCGAGCCGATGATGAGCAGGATGATGATGGCCGTGCTGATGTTGCCGATGCTCTCGGCAATGGCCTGTTCGAACTTTTTCCAAGGCACCCGATAGACCAAGGTACCGAGTGTGACACAGACCGCCGTGGTGGTGAGCAACGAAATCTGGCTGCCGCCGCTCAAAGAGTCGCTGCCAAAGGTGTGGATGGTGGCAAAGAGCATGGCTACCAGCACCACGATGGGCAGCAGAGAGACAAGGGGAGAAGGATGTTTCACGATGTTTAGTTGTTTTGTTTTTCCAATTCTTGTGGGATGCGGAAAGCTGTGTAGAGCTGCAGGAAGGCCGCAATGGTGAGCAGCACAATCCACTCATTTCCATGTGTATAGAGCATACAGGCACCTGTGGCCACCAGCAGCGCCGCACCCGTCAGCTGTTGGCGGCGCAGGCGTTTCAGCACGCGGGTCGCCACCGTCAGTGGCGTGTTCCACTGGGCCAAGGCCACCAAGGTGGCGCCCACGGTGTAGACATAGGGGGCCGGCTCCCAACCGGTCACGTAGACGGCAGCACCCGTCAGCAGCATGATGGCTCCTACGGCGAAGAGCGCGGATATGGCATGTTTCATATACTCCATCGGTGTCGTTCTATTTCGTTCACATATACCGCCCCTGCCTCACTCCTTCAGGTCCTCCTCGAAGATGAAGACATCCTCGTTGGGCTTCTTCATCAGGTATCGTTCGCGGGCAATGTGCTCGATGGACGACGAGTCGGCATCCAGCTCCTTGAGTCTGCGCGTGGCCTCCTCGTATTCGGCCCGATACTCCTCGATTTCGCCCTTCAGGCGCTGTATCTCGCGCGCATATTCCATCCGGTGAAGGATGCTGTTCTCGTCCACAAAGAGGATGATGACCGCAAATACCAGCAATGTAATCAGGTACTTGTGTCGTCGCACGAAAGACCAAAGGGTGACCAGTTGAGTCATAGGCAAGCGGTGTTAGTTGATAAGAATTGCACAATCATGTGTATCAGGGCGGACACATAGGTCCGCCCCTACAGGTATCGTCATTGGTAGCGCAGTCAGGGCGAGCCCTATCACTCGTACAGGGAGTCGGTATATTCGGCTTCGCCCTGCACCACAAAGAGTATCTCTTCGGGAGAGAAGGTACCTATTCCGTCTTTCTTGGCCTCGGCCACCACATAGGCGGCCACCTCTTCCAAGTCCACGGAGATGCAGCCATCCTCATCGGGCTGCGCGTCGAGCACACCGCTGGTGCAGTAGTAGTCGTCGATGACGTCGATGAAGTACTGCAGGTCGTCGTCAGTGAATCGCTCTTTCAGCTCCTGGGGCAGATAGCCTCGGATGTACTCGATGGTCTTCTCGTCATCGAGGTCTTCTTGCGAGAAATCCATAGGCTCAGAGCAGGGCTTCGATTTTGGCAGCGTAGGTGGTCTTGGGGGCGGAGCCTACCTGCTTGTCAACCAGTTTGCCATCCTTGAAGAAGAGGACGGTGGGAATGTTGCGGATGCCGAAAGCCACCGACACATCGTCGTTGTCGTCCACATTGCACTTGCCGATGATGGCACGGCCTTCATACTCGGCGGCCAGCTCTTCGATGATGGGAGCCACCATCCTGCAGGGTCCGCACCAGGGTGCCCAGAAGTCGATCACTACGGGTTTGCCTTCGGCCAAGAGGGCCTGATAGTTGCTGTCTGTAATTTCCATAATTTTTTTGATTGTTTATGAATGAATATTATAGTAAGTTTCAATTGACTTTGTAGGCTATCTCCTGGCTGTCGAGATACTCCAGCAGCTCACGGCAGACATTGAGATGCACCGTGCGCGACACGAGGTTCAACGTCTGCTGCGTATGCTCGTCGCGCAGGGCGAAGTAGAGCTCGGCCTTACCCGGATAACGCGCCGTCATCTCCGAAAGTTCGCCCACCAGCGAACCGCTCAGGGCGGTGAGTGGCAGCCGGAGGGTGCGCTTCTGCGGCAGCGGGTCCGTCAACTCCGCGAGGGTCTGGATGGAGGTCACCTTCAGCTCCAGCTCCTCGGGGCGCCACTGCTTGGATTGGCAGCGGGCCTTGACGTAGAGGAAGAAGCCCTCGGCCAGGTAGTTGCGATAGGTGATGTAGTCCTGCCCGAAGAAGGCCAGCTCGGCCGAGCCGGAGTAGTCCTCCATCTTGGCAATGAGGTAGGGTTTGTTCGACTTGGAGATGCCGCTGCGCACGCTCGTCACGATGCCTCCCAGGGTGATGTCGCGGCTCTGCAGGGCGGCCAGGTCGTCCAGCTCGTTGAGGTGGGTGTTGCACACGTGCTCCAGCACCACCTTGTATTCGTCCAGCGGATGGGCGGAGAGGTAGATGCCCACCAGCTGCCGTTCGCGGTCCAGGCGCTCCAAGTCGCTCCACGACTCGGCGGGCGGAATCTCGGGCGTGGTGGGTTGCACCATGTTCTCGCCGCCGAAGAGGGAGGTGAGCGCCGTCTGGCGGTCGGCCTGGTAGCGTATGCCATAGCGCATCAGGGTGTCGAGGAAGGGCTCGCCCTTGGCGTTGGTGGCGAAGTACTGTTCGCGCTTGGCCTCGGTGAATCCGTCGAGGGCGCCGGCCAGGGCCAGGCACTCGATGTTCTTCCGGTTGCAGGCCGTCAGGTTCACCCGCTCCACGAGGTCGAAGATGCTTCGGAAGGGGCCGTTCTTCTGCCGCTCGTCCAAGATGGCCTGCACGGCACTTTCTCCCACGCCTTTTACGGCCCCCAATCCGAAGCGAATGTTTCCCTGGGCGTTGACAGTGAATTTCAAGTTACTCTCGTTGACATCCGGCCCCAGCACCTTCATGCCCATCGCCTTGCACTCGTCCATCAGCTTGGTGATGTCGGTGATGTTGGCCAGGCTTCGGCTCATGACGGCGGCCATGTACTCGGCCGGATAGTTGGCCTTCATGTAGGCCGTCTGATAGGCCACCCACGAGTAGCAGGTGGCGTGGCTCTTGTTGAAGGCATAGGAGGCGAACTTCTCCCAGTCGGCCCAGATCTTCTCCAGCACCTTGGGGTCGTGTCCGTTCTTCTGTCCGCCGCTGATGAACTTGGGCTTCATGTGGTCCAGCTTGTCGCGCAGCTTCTTGCCCATAGCCTTGCGCAGGGCGTCGCTCTCGCCGCGGGTGAAGTCGGCCAGCAGGCGGCTCAGCAGCATGACCTGCTGCGGATAGACGGTGATGCCGTAGGGGTCCTTCAGGAAGTTCTCCTTGATGTGGATGTCGTACACGCAGGGGTTCGGTCCCG
>CAMGAL010000067.1 GCA_946007445.1 uncultured Mediterranea sp. | reverse complement strand
GCTGAGCACCGTCAATGGCATGTTCATGCAGGACCACATCAACGTCACCGACTATGTCCAGCCAGGCGCCAGCAATGGATTGGCGGTCAAGGTATATCCCGTAGACCGCCCTGGCAGCACCCAGCGCAAGAGTTGGGGTGCCGCCGGTGAGTTTCGCAATGGAGGTGATGGCGAGATTGGCTGCAACACCACCATGCTGATGAGCGTAGGATGGGATTTCACCTTCATGGATGGCATACGCGACCGGAATACGGGCATCTGGCGTGGCATCACACTTTATGCGACGGGCCAGGTGGCTATGCGCCATCCCTTTGTCCGTAGTCAGTTGAGTCACCCGAGCTACGACCAGGCTGACGAAACCATTTCCGTGGAGCTGGTCAACCCATCTACCCACAACCGACCGCTGACTTGCGTGGTCAAGGGAGAGATAGTCGGGGAGGGCATCACTTTCGAGAAAGAGGTCAGGCTGATACGAGGCGAAGAGAAGGAGATCACCTTCACTGCCTGCGACTTTCCCCAGCTGCACATAGATCGTCCCCGTCTGTGGTGGCCGGTCAACAAAGGCACTCCCCATCTATACCAATTGAAAATGAGTGTCAGCTTAGACGGAGTCGTCAGCGACTCGCTGTATACCCGTTTCGGTATTCGTGAAATCACCTCCGACCGTCGGACCCCCGATGGATCGCGCCTCTTCTACATCAACGGCAAACGGCTCTTCATCCGAGGCAGTAACTGGATTCCTGAAGCCATGTTGCGCATGTCCGACGAGCGTACCTACGCCGAGTTGCGCTATACCCGTCATGCTGGCATTAACCTCTTGCGCCTTTGGGGAGGAGGAATAGCTGAAAGTGACTATTTCTATCAGCTTTGTGATGAACTGGGCATTCTGGTCTGGCAAGAGTTCTGGATGACTGGCGACACCCGTCATCCCCATGACAAGTCGCTCTATATGGGCAATGTGGCATCCACGGTGAAGCGTATCCGCAACCATCCTTGTGTGGCTTATTATGTCGCCTCAAACGAGAGCAGTGAGGTGAGCGGTATGGAGCAGTTGCTGCTTCGGCTGGACGGCACACGTGGCTACCAAATGCAGTCGGAGTGCGACGGTGTACACGATGGCAGTCCCTACAAGCAGGTGAACCCCATGCAACATTACGAGAATAGTGCCTCCGACCGTGGCAGCCGTATCGATGGCTTCAATCCAGAGTATGGTGCCCCCACCTTGCCCCTCGTAGAAAGCCTGCGTGAAATGATGGACGAGAAGGATTTGTGGCCCATCAATCCGAAGGTGTGGGACTATCTGGACGGAAACGGGTTCCACCTGATGAGCAGCCTCTACAAAGAGCTGACCGATCAGTATGGCCCCTCGCAGAGCATCGATGAGTTTGCCCGAAAGGGGCAACTGGTGGGAGCCATGAATGCGAAGAGCATCTGGGAAGTCTGGAATTACAACAAACTGGACTACGGAGACCGATTCTGTTCCGGATTGCTCTTCTGGTATCACAATTGTCCCGTTCCCCAGGTGGCATCCCGCATGTGGGACTGGATGCTGGAGCCTACCGCGGCGCTCTATCACACTGCCCATTCTTTGGAGCCTCTCCACGTGCAGTTCGACTACCTGAAGAATACGGTTTCGGTGGTGAACGACTGCTTCCAACCCTATCAGAACTATCGGGTCAGGGCAGAAATCTACGATTGGGATAGCCGGAGAGTATGGGAAGGCAAGACAGTGGTCGATTTGCCTGAAGACGGGGTGGCCAATGATGTGCTGACCCTTCACTTCCCGCAGGACATCACGAAAGTCCACTTTGTCTACCTGACGTTGACAGACGAAAGAGGAAACCTGGTCTCCTCCAACCTCTATTGGCGATCCACCGATGCCTATTTGGGCAAGAAGACGCTGACGGGGCCTGCCACATCGGGATTCGAATCGCTGAGCCATCTGCCATCTGCCCGTCTGAAGATGCGCACCCACTCTCGGCAGGCTGACGGTAGATGCTATGTAGACATCACCCTCCGCAACGTGTCCAGCCGCATTGCCTTCTTCAACCAGCTCCATCTGACGAACCTGCAGGGCCGTCCCATTCGTCCCGCGTTCTATACAGACAATTTCTTTACGCTCATGCCTGGTGAAGAGAAGCAGGTGACGATCGATGCCGATGCTGGCCTCACTGCTGGAGGAGTCAGGCTGCAACTGAAAGGATGGAACATCTCCTCCCAGGAAGTCATCCTGAAGGAAGCGCGACAACTACCGGAGAAGCCCTGGGCCATTGGTCCCTTCTCCCGTCCGGACGGTGTCAATCCTGTCATTTCGCCCCTTGCCACCACCTTCCCCTGTCCCATGAAAAAAGAAGAGGTGAAGTGGGAGGAGAGCGATACATTCAATCCGGCCGCTACAGTCCGTGGAGATAGAGGCGTTGTCCTCTATCGTGCGGAAGACCATTCGGGTAAAGGCATCGGCCGACGCACTTCGCGCATCGGATATGCGGAAAGCAAGGACGGCTTCCACTTTCAGCGACAGCCGTCCCCCATACTCTATCCGGCAGAAGATGCCTGTAGCGAATTCGAGTGGTCGGGAGGGTGCGAGGATCCTCGCGTAGCGATGACCGAAGATGGTACATACGTGATGTTCTACACCGCTTGGAATCGCCAGACCGCTCGATTGTCTGTGGCTACCTCACGCGACCTGAAGCACTGGACGAAACACGGACCTGTATTCCGGAAAGCGTTCAAGGGCCGGTTTGCCCATCTTTTCTGTAAGTCTGCCTCCATCCTGACCCGGTTGGACCGAGGCCGGCTGGTGATTGATCGCGTTGACGGTAAGTATTTCATGTATTGGGGAGAGCATGCAGTCCATGCAGCCACGTCGGACAACTTGATTGACTGGACTCCTCTTTTGGATGATGATCAGAATCTGCGAAAGTTGGCCCTGCCCCGGAAAGGTTTTTTTGACAGCCTCTTCACCGAGTGTGGACCACCGGCCCTACGAACGGCCCATGGCATTGTGCTGATGTACAATGGAAAGAACAGTCACACGAATGGAGATAAGGATTATCCCTCGGGTGCCTATTGTGCCGGTCAGATGCTGTTTGATGCTCACGACCCATGTCGCCTGATAGACCGGTTGGACAAACCCTTCTTCTATCCGGAGACCGCTTTCGAGAAGAGTGGCCAATACAAAGATGGCACAGTGTTCATCGAGGGGCTGGCTTACTTCAAGCAAAAGTTCTTCCTATACTATGGCTGCGCCGACTCCCGTATCGGTGTGGCCACCTCTCCTGCCAGATGACAGTTTTCTCAGTCGTGGCAGGAGAGATCCGAGAGGTACAGCGCCTGCTGTTGCATCAGAACTTCTTGACGCGCACGTGGCAGTAGGGCTCACCGCCGGTCTTCTCGTAGTAGTGCTGGTGGTAGGCCTCGCCGGTGTAGAAACGGGCTTCGGGCAACAGTAGGGTATTGACCACGTCGCCTCGGTCACGAAGCTGCTGCACGACCTTCAGAGCGGTGGCGTGCTGGGTGTCATTGCGGTAGAAGATGCAGCTTCGGTATTGGGGACCGAGATCGGGCCCTACACCATCTGTCTGAGCCGGGTCGTGAATCTCGAAGAAGAGTTGGCAGAGCTGCTCGTAGGAGACTTGTTGCGGATTGAACTCCACGATGACGGCCTCTACATGGTGGGTTTGGTGGTCGCGCACATCGGCATAGCTGGGGAACGCCTCGTTGCCACCGGTATATCCGGCCAGCGTGCGGAGCACACCCGGTAGTCTGTCAAACTGGTACTGCGTACCCCAGAAGCAGCCACAGGCAAAGATGCCTACCTCTATCCCCGGTTCGGAGGGAGCTACATAGAGGTCTACCTGAGAGCAGGCGTCTATGGCTGCCTGCACACGCTGCAGGGCAGGAGTGTACTTGGCTTGCAGGTCAGGATAGGCCTTGCTGCGCTCCAGGTTATGTCGGAGGTCGTTGTACTTCACTTGCAGGGCAATGGGATTGCCGGAGTCGATGATGGCCTGCAGATATGTTTCGTAACTCATACCCTCCGTGCGGGTGAGCAGGCGTACGGCGTTGACTATGCCTACAGGGATGCCCTCTTGCAGCAGGTCGTCGGGGGTGAGCTGGCTGTCTTCTACTACGTCGTGTAGGAATCCGGTCATCTTCTCCTCGTCGGTGTGGCCCATCAAGCCTACGCTCAAGGGATGGAGAATGACGGGATAGCCGTCGCGGTCAAGTTGTCCGGCATGTGCGGCAGTGGCGATGCGCAGTGCCAGGTCGATGGGGTGGGGTGATGCCATGTGTAGGAAAGGTTTGATGTTACTCTTCGAAGTGTACGTTGTTATACGTTGCAGGGTGACAAAGGTAGCGATTTCCCGCCAAATCTGTGCCTTTTGAGTTCCCTTTTTGGAGCTCATCCGATAGGGGAGTGATGTTTATAGCCGCATCACCGTCTTCGACATCCCGATGCAGAGAGCCGAGAGGGTGATAATGGACCATTGGAAGAGGGTCAGCGTTTCCATCCTTTCTATATGATTGTAGCCACTATGCTGCGGGGACCCCCATGTTGGCGAAACTCGCAGAGGTAGATGCCCTGCCAGGTACCGAGGTTCAGCCGGCCTTGGGAGATGGGCAGGGTGAGACTGACTCCAAACAATGAGCATTTGGCATGAGCAGGCATGTCGTCGGCACCCTCGAGGGTGTGGTCGTAGTAGGGTTCGTTCTCTTTCACGAGGTGGTTGAGTATCTGCTCCATGTCAGACCGCACATCCGGATCGGCATTCTCGTTGATGGAGAGCGCACAGGAGGTGTGCTTCACGAAGAGGTGAAGCAAGCCCACTGCGGGCAGTAGCTTGGGCAGGTGTTCCATCACCTCGCGCGTCACGAGGTGGCATCCTCTGCGCTTGGCAGAGAGGGTAAATTCTACTTGTTGCATGATATTTCTTGTTAGGTATGTTCTTTCAGACTTCACACGGCGGGGAGGGCACAATTCGTATGCTACTGCTCGAATGATTCCCTTCCTGATTGACTTGTATCTGGACCGCTATGCGCTCCTGCAACTCCTCCACGTGGCTGATGATGCCTACGTGGCGACCCGATTTGGAGTGGAGGGAGCGCAGTGTTTCAATGGCTTTTTGCAAGGGCTCACCGCTGAGTGTACCAAATCCTTCGTCGATGAAGAGGGTGTCCACTTGCCATTGCTGTCCGATGTCGCTCAGCGCCAGTGCCAGCGAGAGGGAGACGAGGAAACTCTCGCCGCCAGACAGGGTGCTGGCAGCTCGGGAGACGAAGCCCTGATAGGCATCTTCGAGCGAAATGACAAACGTGCCCGGACTGACTTTCAGGGTATAGCGGTCGGTCAATGTCTTCATGTAGCTGTTGGCCGAGTGGATGAGGCTGGAGAGCACATAGCTCTGGGCAATTTTGCGGAAGGTGCTGCCAGTGACGTCGCCTATCAGGTCGTCCAGGCGCGACCACTTCTGGTAGATGTTCTTCTGGGCGTCGGCCTCCTGGATAAGCGTTCCCAGCTTTTGTCTGTTCTCGGTATCTATTCGCAGCTCCTGATGGATGGAGCCCTTCTGCTCACCCAACTTTTCCACCAATGTTTCGTAACCCTTCATCTCCTTCTGAAGGCTTTCCGGTGTGGCCTCTTCCGTCCAGGTCGGCTTTTGCTGCTCCTGTTCGTGCAACACTCTGTTGGCATTATCGAGCAAGCTCTGTCTGGCTACTACAGCGTCGCGCTCCTTCTTCAGTTCACTCTCTTGGAGCGCTATGTCAGTGGAGGTGTAGGTGCGGAGGTTGGTCAGTCGCTCTGCGGTCAGAGAGGGGTGTGCGGACAGGAAAGCCTCCAACTGGGAGTGGTTCGTCTGGTAGTTCGTTGCTGCCGACTGCAGCTGGGCGAGGGTTACCGTCACTTTGTTCAAGATGCTGTTGGCTCGGTCGGGCAGGTTGCCTGCCGGCGAGGGGTGTGGCACCTCTTTCTCTCTCCAGGCAGGGATAGCGGCCCAGATAGCCTCTATGACGGAAGCCACGTTCTGAAGGTCCGTTCGGGCCGTGTGGAGTCTGACAGTGAGTTGCTGCTGTAGCTCTCTGTTTGCCTGGTATCTCTTGGCCGCCTGCTGGAGTGTCAGGCTAAACGCATCAGGCGCTTCGTGCCAATCGATGTCCCAGCGGATGCCGGCTATCTGCTCACGCACTTTCAGGTCGGCGCTCTCCACGTCATTCTTCTTTGTGCCGGCCAGCGTGTGGGCCATATGTATCTGATGTAGGCTGTCGCTTACCTCTTTCTCAGCCCGCTGAACCTTAGTTGCTTTTGCTTCCATCTCCCGACGCCGGGCATCGAGAAGTTGGCGTAGCTGCCTGATGGCGGCTTCCTGAGCCTCGCCCTCCCTGATTTGGTGGGCAAGCCTCTCTTTTTGGGTCTGGGTAGAAAGCTCCAGGGTGCAGAGGACGGATAGGGTAGAGTCGGAGAGAGACTCTATGCCACAAGCTCTGCAAGCATCCTCAGCCTTAGCCTCTGCCAGAGCCACCGAGTGGTCGCTTTCAAACGCATTCAGGTCACGCTGGTATGCCTGCGATTCGGTTTGGATTTCTGCATCCAGTCTCGTTTTGGCTTGCAACAGGTCGCCATGCTCTTTCTCTGCCACCTCGTAGGCACTCTGCAATCCCTCCACTAAGGCCGAAAGCTCTTCCTCATGAGGCAGTTCCGTCTCAATCCTCTGGCGGCATACCGGGCAAGTGTCTCCCGGATGCAGCTTCAGGCGGAGGGCGGAGGCAAACTGATGGATAGTCTCTTTCTGCTTGTCCAAATCCTCCTTGCGGGTGTTCAGCCGGATGGCCGCATCATGGAGAGGAGCCTCCATGGCTGCCGATTGGAGTTTCTTCCCCTTGATGGCTTCTTGACGTTCGGCCAGCTGTCGGTGCACGGTGGCTCTCTGCTCTTGCACTCTTTTCAGGTTCTCGATGCGTTCCTTGGCCGTCGCGATGCGTGTGGAGAGCTCTTTGGCTGCGTCGTGCTGCCGGCGAAGCTCCTGCAGATGCAGCGCTGCTACCGTTTCCTCCTGCTGCATGATGGCAGCCTCTTCCCGTTCGAAGGCCTTTTGGGTTATCTTCGCTTCCTGCCTGGCCCTCTCCAAAGTCGGCTCCAACACCTCGTGCAGAGCTCTGCTCTCTTTCGCTATCTCCCTGTTGCATCTGGCGATGGCTTGGCGCCCTTCGCTGATGGTGGTCAGCAGGCCGGCTATGGTTTGGGCATTCTCGTAGACTGTGGCCTTCCCCTTCTCATCGTCCAGCCACTTCGTGATAGCCTCCATCTCTCCGGCTATCTCTCTGGCTTTCTGTTCAGCACACAGTTGTCCGCCCAGCAGCATGGCGAACTCCGATGCCAGTTCTTCCAGTTCCTTCTGCAGACGTACCTGAACCTCAGTGGCTTTTTCGGCTTCGCTCATCCAGAGCCGGGCATCCGTGGTGTCATGCCACTCCCGGACGATGGAGTCTCTCTCTGTGAACGCTTCGCTCTCGACCCTTTCTGTCGCCTGACGGAGGTTGGCTGCCGCATCGGCCACCTCCTGCGTCAGCCGTGCATGTCTCAGGAGCCAGTCGTGCATGATGCGTGCTTGGTCGCTGGCAGCTTTCAGTTCTTTTTGTTGGGCGTCGAGCTCTGCCACTTGTTGGGCCTTCTGTTCCTTCTCTGTATCGGAGAGGATATGTATGCCTTCCATCCGCTGTTTGGCTTCCTCCCACTCCTGCTTTTTCCGGGTGGTCAGTTCATGCACCTTGGCGCCAATCTTGGAGTAGATGTCCACCCCCGTAATCTTCTCCAGGATCTCTGCCTTTTCGTTGTCCTTGCTGTTCAGGAAACGCGTGAACTCGCCCTGCGCCAACATCGTCGTACGGCAGAACTGGTTGAAGTCCAGTCCGACAGCCGCCTTTATCTCGCTCTTTATCTCTGCATCCTTGGTCAGTGACTGGCCCGTGTTGAGGTTTTTCAGTTCCCACGTCTTGCTCTTGATGGATCCGCTCAGTTTCTTGTATGAGCGGGCCACCGCCCAGGTGGCCTCATACGGGATGCCGTTGCTGCCCAAGAAGGTCAGGATGACGTGTGCCTCGGTCGTGTTGCGGCGCATGAGCTGTCGCGGGTCATCTATCTGTACCTCCTTCTTTGCATCAATGGTTACCCCTTGCATCTGTGTGCTGTAGAGTCGGGGTGTGTCAGCAAAGAGAGCCAGGCAGATGGCGTCCAAAATGGTAGACTTGCCTGCCCCTGTCTTGCCGGTAATCAGGAACACTTCGCTGTCAGCCAATGGCTCTGCCTCGAAGTCGATGACGGCATCCTTGATGGATGCGATATGATGGATGGTCAGTTTCTGGAATTTCATACTTTTCTGAGGTATTAGATCTTACTTCCTGCTCTCTTCGTCCACAAGGGTGAGTGCTTCAAAGAAGAGTTCCTGCAGGTCGTTGTCAAATGCGATGCCCTTATCCTCGGCATACCTCCGGGCAATGTCTATCGGTTCTTCGCTCTTGAACTCCTGTACCGACATCACCTCCGTTTCCTGTCGTTGCAGCTTCGGGCGAAACGCCTGGATGACACAGAAGAGGCATCTTTTCTCCTGGCAGATCTGCAGTGCTTCCGGATTGGCCTCTGGAGGCAGGAAATCCTGCACCTCCACCTTCAGGCGTATGTAGGCCTCTATGTTGTCGGGATAGTTTCTCAGTAGTTCCTTCGCTTCCTCCCAGGTGGCCACCCCTGCGGTGGGCAGCGTCACTAACGGACGGAGCGGCTCTATCTCTATCTCCCTCACCACGGGCTTCTCGCCCCGGGCGCTGATCTCTACGATAGAGACCGAATGCGGATAGCTTTCATCGAAACTGACAGGAAGAGGTGTTCCCGAATACCTGACCCTGTGATGACCACCTTGGACAAATTGCCCGCGATGGATATGCCCGAGAGCCAGGTAGTCGTAACCGGTGCCCAGTTCATCTAAGGCGTATGAGTCGATGCCGCCTACCGTAGACTCCGTCGCATGCTCATGCCCGGCAAAGTTGCATCCCCTCACCGTCGTATGAGCCGTCAGGACAACAGGCAGGTTGTCGCTGTTCCTCTCCGCCACCTTGTCCAGCAGCTCCTGGTTGGGTCCTGCTGGCAGATTTCTCTCGCTGTCGTAGGGGACAGCTATCACTTTGCCTTTTCCTGCCACCTCCACCACGAGGTCGTCCGTCCGGTTCGCAGCGATGCT